>NZ_JAUBRK010000127.1:0-7499 GCF_036701825.1 Microcoleus sp. MOSTC5
GAGCCGGATGAAGCGAAAGTTTCATGTCCGGTTCTGAAAGAGAGGTAGGGGTAGAAATGCCCCTATCGACTCTACCCTATTACGTCTACTAAAATAGTTCCGAATTAGGAGGTTTAATTTTTCAACGTTTGCTTAAAACAACGATAGTGACTTAAAGTTATCCAAAGTTATCATCGGTCGGGCTGTTTGATTCGCAACCTGACGCTTGCATTTTTTACCATTTGCTCAGTTTCCTAAGTCGGGAGAAAGAGGAATTTGTATTTAGTGATAAGTAGCTAGCTGTCTCCTTGTGTAACTTAGATACTAGGTTGTTAATCTTGATGCGAATTGGGGCTATTGTTTTTCGGATTCGATACCGCCGAAATCCCTTGAAGCCTTGAATTGTTACCAGCCAAAGGAGAGACATTAGCTGGTTTCGCGGAGGTGCTCATCTTTAGATACGATTGATATCTAATTTGCCTATTTCCAAGATTTGTGAACCGTCAATCTTACGTCAGCCGAGGTGAGATTTGAGACTTCTGAATCTGGGATTTTGAACAAGAGTCGAAAATTTTGGGGGCTGGCGACTCCTGTCGGAAACTTGTATCCGTTTTCGGGCGGGGTGACAAAGATTCGGACACTTGGGTAGAATCACAGTAATATTGGCTGACAAAAAAACTAGAGATCCTCAAAATCTGTGCTGAAGACTCATGTAGGCGATCGGGCAGTGCCCGATCGCAGATAATTCATCAAAATATATTTCAAAAGACCGATCGAGACTTTCGTAAAAGCTATCATCATCACACAACATAGCTCATCTTTAATTTATTACAGCTAACCGCGCCGCCACGGGCGCTGTGATTTGAGCAAACAATTTGGGAAAATAGAATGAACGTGCGAAGGCGACACACCCCACCACGCTTTTTTCTCCCAGTACAGGTAACCCCCAAGTGATGTGCCCGGACGCTATAACGAGAGTATCCCGCAAGTTAATCAGGTAAGTAAGCAACTTAGCACTTAACGAACAAGATCTGATTGCAAGCACTGGCAAATCCCTCCAACGTCTCGTCACTTTGTGGACGAAGCTTAGAGGGGACTGCGAGCTTACACTTGAGAGATAGGGATTGAGCAACAACATGATAGCTGATCCATAAACAAAGAATACGGGGGTTAAAACCCCGCGTTGGTTTTCCTCTCAGCACTCTTTGTGACTGAGTTTCCCACCTATTGAGTGTTTTTTATGACTAACACATCCCAGGGGTTTCGCTCCACATCGATAGTTGCTCTGAGCAATTTTACTCCGGCTCTCAA
Organism: Microcoleus sp. MOSTC5; assembly: GCF_036701825.1. Lineage (NCBI taxonomy): Bacteria > Bacillati > Cyanobacteriota > Cyanophyceae > Oscillatoriales > Microcoleaceae > Microcoleus > Microcoleus sp. MOSTC5. The sequence goes on from NZ_JAUBRK010000127.1 coordinate 1,291, forward strand.
CAAGATGATTCAGGCGGGTTACGTCAACGGCGACCAACTGAAGCAAGCTCAAATTGAAAGCCAGAAGTCGGGCAAGCGGTTGACGGAGGTATTAGAAGCACTTACCGGGCAGCCGTTGCCCCCAGAATTGCTGCGGCTTTACAAGAAGCAGCAGATGTTTGAACGGAAGATTGTCTATGGGGTTGAAGCATTTGACCCGGAGATGAGCGAAATGTCTAACGAGCAACTCGGAGTTATGCTCGACGGGTTGAAGATTTCGCTCGACATTTGTCACCAAGGTCGGTTTTTACCCGTAGCGAAGACTGAAACTGAGCCTGCGGCGGTTTTAGTGGCAATGGTAGATCCCGACAACCTCAACGCCATAGAAGATTTGCGGCGGATTTTACAGCCTCACGGCTTGGCTTTGCAGCGACGGGTGATTACCCCAGACGACTATCAGGACATAACTTCGGCTTATCAAGACGACCAAGTTAAGGTAGCAGCCAAAATAGCTGCAGCCGAAAAGCAGAGAAAGATGGATTTAGGGGAGGGTGATTTTGGCGAACTCTCGCTAGAAGAGGAGACTGCCGACCAAGAAGACCTAGCTAACACCTTGGACGATGCTGAGGCGGCTCCGGTAATTAAGGCCGTCAACATCATTTTGGCTAAAGCTTTGTCGGAAAAGGTGTCTGACATCCACGTAGAACCTCAAGAAGAGTTCATGCGGATTCGGATGCGGAAAGACGGGGTGCTGCAAGAGTATTTCCGGTTTCCCAAGCAGGTAGTCGCATCGATTACGGCTCGTTTCAAGATTATTTCCAACATGGATATTGCCGAACGCCGACAAGCGCAAGACGGCCGCATCCGCCGGGTGTTTGAGGGACGCACGGTGGATTTCCGGGTGAACTGCTTGCCTTCGCGGTACGGCGAAAAAATCGTGCTGCGGATTTTGGACAGTTCCAGCACTCAGTTGGGTTTGGGTTTGTTAATCTCCGACCAGGAAACTCTGGCTTTAGTGCGAGAGAGTGCTAGCCGTCCGTTCGGACTGATTTTGGTGACGGGGCCGACGGGTTCGGGCAAATCAACTACTCTCTACTCGATTCTGGCGGAACGCAACGATCCGGGGGTTAATATCAGTACGGCGGAAGACCCGATCGAATATGCTTTGCCAGGAATTACCCAATGTCAAGTAATTCGGGAAAAAGACTTGACTTTTTCCAACATTCTGCGGGCATTTTTGCGGCAAGACCCTGACGTGATGCTGGTGGGGGAAACGCGGGACAGGGAAACAGCCAAAACTGCTCTGGAAGCGGCTTTGACGGGACACTTGGTGCTGACGACGCTGCACACGAACGACGCGGCCGGGGCGGTCGCGCGTTTGGCGGAAATGGGCGTAGAACCGTTCATGGTTTCGGCCGCTCTGTTGGGCGTGTTGGCTCAGCGTCTGATGCGGCGCGTTTGCGACAAATGCTGCATTCCTTACCAGCCTACTGCCGCAGAACTCGGCAAGTACGGTCTGTCGGCTTCTCAAGAAATTGATCTGACTGTTTACAAAGCCAACGTTGTACCCGTGGAGGAAAGGAAGGAACTCGCAGAACGCGAGGAACTTTGTCGGAAGTGCGCCGGCCTAGGCTACAAAGGACGGGTAGGGGTTTACGAGTACCTGAAAAATACTGAGCGGCTTCAAACTCTGATCACTCAAGGAGCTCCCACAGAGCAAATTAAGGAAGCAGCAGTAGAAGAAGGGATGAAAACGTTGTTGGCTTACAGCTTGCAGTTGGTGCGGGAAGGCGCGACTACTTTTGAAGAAGTCGAGCGGGTGACGTTTACAGACTCGGGCCTGGAGGCTGAAATGAAAGCCAAACGCAAGCAGGGACTTACCTGCAAAACTTGTCAGGCGGAATTGAAGCCGGAGATGCTGGATTGTCCGTACTGCTTGACGCCACGCTTTGTGGATTGATTCAGCAGCAGTTAACTGTTGACTATTAACTGTTGACTGTTAACTGAGCTAGATTGGTCAATAACTATCAATTTGATCGAGGAGAGGTATCTATGGGTCTGATGATTGAAGACGTACTGGAGTCCCTGGTAGAGCAAGGGGGTTCGGACATACACATCCAAGCGGGCGCGCCTATATTCTTCCGAGTCAGCGGTAAACTAACTCCTCAGACGCAATACGGCGACATTCTGTCTGCTGAGGAAGTGCAGATCCTGATTTTCCAAATGCTCAACAATATGCAGCGCAAGCAGTTGGAAATGGAGTGGGAACTCGACTGCGCTTACGGCGTTCGGGGATTGGCTCGGTTCCGCGTCAATGTCTACCGGGAGCGGGGTGCTTGGGCTGCTTGTATGCGGGCTCTGGCTTCTAAGATTCCTAACGCAGATGCTTTAGGCGTGCCGCAGATTTTGCGGGATCTGACGGAAAGACCCAGGGGTATGCTGTTGGTGACGGGACAAACGGGTTCCGGGAAAACTACTACGATGGCGGCTTTGTTGGATCTGGTCAACCGGACGCGGGCGGAACACATTCTAACAGTTGAAGATCCGATCGAATATGTGTTTCCCAATGTCAAGAGTTTGTTTCACCAGCGCCAAAAGGGCGAAGATACTAAGAGCTTTGCTAATGCGCTGAAAGCTGCATTGCGCGAAGATCCTGATGTAATTCTGGTGGGGGAAATGCGGGACTTGGAAACTATCGGTCTGGCAATTTCGGCAGCAGAAACGGGTCACATGGTGATGGGAACGCTGCACACTAATTCGGCGGCTGCAACGATTGATCGGATTTTGGACGTGTTCCCGCCCATTCAACAACCCCAGGTTCGCGCCCAGGTGTCTAACTCTTTGGTGGGAATTTGCAGCCAAAATTTGGTAATAAAAGTTGGGGGCGGCCGCTGCTGCGCTATGGAAATCATGGTGAACACTCCAGCTATGGCTAACTTGATCCGGGAGGGCAAAACTCCCATGATTTACTCCCAAATCCAAATGGGGGCAAAATTGGGCATGAGGACGATGGAAATGGCTCTCGCTGAACTTTACAAGAGCGGTAAAGTCACTTGGGAATCCGCAATGGCCAAGGCTTCTAAGGCTGACGAACTCGAACGCTTGATCGGCCCGGCACCTGTTGGTGGCCCTAAGGTAGGAGCTCATTAATTCTTCAGTCAGCAGTCATTAGTCAGGAGCCCCTAGAAAGAACTGATGACTGATAAGTGAGGAGTCATAACTTTTAATAAATTTTCAGAGGTGAGCTGTGGCTACCAACGTTATCCGCGAAAAACCGAAAGGTGGCTTTGATTTCAGTAAGATTCAGGAGCAGATCGAGTATAACCTTACCAGTCTTACTGTTAAGGATATGGCTATTTTTGCTCGTCAGTTTGCGGCTATGTTTAATGCAGGGGTGGCGATCGTTCGATGCCTTTCCGTGCTCCACGAACAGTGTTCTAATGCTAAGCTGAAGCGAGCGCTCAGGAGCATGAATGCTGACGTGCAGGAGGGGATAAACTTGGCAGAGGCGATGGCTAAGTTTCCTGATGTTTTTGACCAACTGTTTATCAGTATGGTGGCGGCGGGAGAAGTCGGGGGGGTGCTAGATGAAACCCTAGACCGTCTGGCGGTGATGATGGAAAAAAATCACAAGACGGAGGCTGAAATTAATTCGGCGATGTCTTATCCGAAGACTGTGTTTGGCATCGCGATCGTGATTTTTTTCGCAATGACAATATTCTTGCTACCAACTTTCGCTAAAATCTTTAAGGATATTGGTGCAGATTTGCCGGCTTTTACGGTGATGATGTTGGCAATTAGTTCATTTTGTACGGCTTGGCCTCCCATTCAACAGGTGACAGTTATTGGGGTAATTATAGCGCTCAAAATTGCCTTCGATATGTACTACAAAACTCCAATAGGTCACCTACAAATTGATAGGATTGCGATGAAGTTGCCGATTTTTGGGGATTTGATCGAAAAATCTGCTGTGGCTCGGTTTTGCGTTATATTTGGGTCGCTGACGCGATCGGGCGTGCCGATTCTCAATTCTTTGGAAATTGTGCGAGATGTGGCTGGGAATCAGGCGATCTCTAATGCGATCGAATATGCGAGACAGGAAATTCAAAGCGGCGGCATGATCAGTATTGCTTTGCAAGAACAAGCTGTTTTTCCGTCTTTGGCTATTCAAATGATGGCAATTGGCGAGGAGACAGGGGAACTTGACAAGATGCTGATGAAAGTTGGCGCTTTTTATGAAACAGAAGTGGAAGAAGCAGTAAAAGGACTTACCAGTATGCTAGAACCTCTGATGATTGTTGTCGTCGGTGGTATCGTAGGTTCGATTTTGCTGTCGATGTATCTGCCGATGTTCGCAGTGTTTCAGAAGCTGTAAAAAAGGCTAATTAGTTATTAGTTATTAGTTATTAGCAATTAACGCATAACCAATGACTATTTCAATCGTTCCCATGCTCTGCCTGGGAAGATATTTGGAGGAGGCATAGCCTCGATTAAAAGGAGAAAAATATTTGGAGGCTCTGCCTCCAAATATTCATTTCCAGGGTATTTCTGGTAACGAGAAGCGCTCGATTAGCAATTAGCAGCAATTAATAATTACTTATTCTTTGATTTAAAAATGTCTGTTAAACAATCACATTACGAGGCCTTACTAGCAGAGTACAGCGAATCTTCTGCCGCGATCGCCCTGCTGAAAAAATATCGGGTTTACATGGAAATGATTCCGAGTATCCGCCGCGCCCATGATAGTTTAATTACCATTCCTTTGCCAATTGCGCGCTTGCGGGACGGAGTTTCGTATGCGGGAAGCAGCGGCACTAGCATATCGCCCGGACAGGCAGTTTGTTTGCCCTGCGATTTGGCGATTTTGATGTGCGATCCTGAATGGAAAGTTAAAATTGGAGTGGAAATTTTAATTTTCATTCATCGTCCGGGCGAAGAGTTTTCTGAGTTGCTAGGCCGCTGGCGGCAGTCTCAGGTTTGGCTGGATAAAGGTTACGAATGGCTGATGCCGCACCGCTACAGACATATTTACAGCGATGAAGCTGAGGCTGTTCATCCGCTATTTGTTTTGTTTGATGAAACGCCGGAACTGATTCAACGGGGTTTGATGGCGGCTGGTTTGCCGTTTGTGGTGGAAAGTTTCGACTCTGGGATTGAGGAAGTAGAGGAGGAAGAGTTTCTGGGTAGCGGGGAACTGGGAAGTATTGGTGAAGAGAGTTTTGATTTGTAGGGTTGGGTGCGATCGCCTATAGCCATCCTATTGCTTGATGTAAAGTAGATTTTTTTCAACGAACCGCAGAGGGCGCAGAGAAAGAAAAAAGAGATAAATATTGATGTTTGCCAATGCCGAATCTGGTTGTTATATGCAGATATTCAAAGATATTTTGGGCGTGAAAAGGAATGTTTATGCTCCACAGGTAGATCGCATTTCCAACAATCAAATTAATCGATCGCTTTGTCATTTGTGACCAGCCCAAAAACGGATACAAGCCCCCGATGTCGTGGAGAGATAAAAATTTGAGACGAAAGTTCAAGCTCCCAGATTCATGGAGTAAATCTCAAATCTCCCATCTCAAATCTCAAATCGAATGACCCCTTTAGCTGGGCCGCAAACGTTGGCTTTCATGCTGGTTGCGTCGCCTAATGTAAAGGTGTGGCTTGAGATTTTGCCCTCGAATGAATGTGCGATCGGTAATTTGGACGTTGGTGCTCAGGGTTTTTTTGAATAGCGGGTATGGACGACGCCGCCGAGTGTGACTCGATCTCGATCGCAAATTCCCGCCAATTCCAACATGATATCATCGGCGTGTTTCATATTTTCTAGCTTCAGTAAACCCCCGGTGCTATCTAACAGTGCTTCCACTTCTGCATCAGTCATTGCTTGGGCTTTTGGTACGTCATACCCGGGACTTTCTTGAGAGCGGACAATTTTTTATGATCTGTCAATAGGGGACAAGTGAAGAATATATTTAGATTCTGTTTGGTTTTAATATAGACAGTTATATCTGATAGATTTGTTCGTTGCAATTAAGATTTTACTACGGATTAATACATTTGTTTGAACAAAAATACACTTAATTAGCAGAGGTGCGGTGTTGCTGTTTCCATTTTTCAATTTCGTCTTTTGGTAGCAATAAAGTCTCTTCAATCTCCCTGGGGGGGTGACGACCCGCCCCAAACCCATATTTAGTAAGGATTGAGCCAATTTGTGGTAAAAAAAGATAGGCAGC
>NZ_JAUBRK010000128.1:0-7195 GCF_036701825.1 Microcoleus sp. MOSTC5
CAGTCACTCCAATTTCTTGAAACAAGTTCCAAATTCCGGGATGACCATCCCCTATACAATATATAGGATGTAGCAATCTTTGGCTATTACTCCAATCAATTAAACCTTGATTATTTTGAAAGAATGCTCCGCAATAAACATTATCTAAACACACGGCTTTATAATCTTCCCAATAACATGGCTCACCCTTGTTTTCGTTGCGTAGCCTGACTTTACCTCCATCTAAGGTAATTTCTTGGACTCCTTGTTTAGATGTAGGCAATTCAAATTCTTGGCTCTGAACTAATCTCTGTAAGGTACTATGAGAAACTGGGATTCCTGTGAATGTTTCTAAATCTTTTTCTCCTTTTTGATAAGACTCGTTGGCGCTGATTATCAGAGCGCACTTTTCCATCATTGGACTGAGTTGACTATAAGGTTTTAGCCCGAAATATTTCGCCTGATTGTCTGTAATATTCAGCAACCCGACTAATGATTTTACGGTTCGCTGTCTTCCTGTTTTAATTCCTGATACTTTTGAAAAAAAACCTACCTAGTTCGGACCCAACTTCTTTTAACATTTTTTGACGGAGAGAATTTTCGATAGTTTCAAAATTTGAAAGTTCGGTTGAATCTGTATTTCTGTAAAGAATTTCTGCTACCCCTTTTAAGTGTGCTTTTAGGCGTTGTTGCTCTGAGGGTGTCATTTTTTTTACCTCATCTTTTTTCACAGTTTTACTAGCTTTTTCATTTTAGCCCTTTTTCATATATTTGCAAAAGTGAGATGCACCCAGCTTGGCTCGTTTAATGCGTTTGATAATCAACTCTTCATGGTTTGAAAGTTCAATTGGAGGATGCCATAAGGGAGGACGCATAGGTTTTTTCTTTTTTCCTGATGGTGAGAATTTAACAGGCTCCTCAATTCAACTATCATATCTACCCGGTTTTGTCAATATCTAATACTGTACCGACGCCCTAGGGTTTGCTGGTTTCTACAACTGGCAATTGTGGCGATCGCCTCTTGTTCCCATCTGGCAAATAGTCTGTAGCTGAAAAAGGAACTGCATTTTTGTCCTTTCTTGTTCAGGTAAACGACTATTACTTGATGTTGTTTGGGGTAAACTTTGACTATGCGGTTGACGGGCATTCTGAGGGCTTTGGCTGCTTCTATTTTGGAGATTTGCCAGCACAGGGGTTTTAGCCAACCGGAGGCTGTGAGGCTTTGACGCGTGCGGCTGGGCTTGTGAGTTTTTAGATTGCGTCTCTTGGTCATTTTTACTTTCCCTGATGTCTGTCTTCGGTTTCAAAGTTCGATCTGGCTGTCCCCTTATGTTGGGTTCCTAGCTCAGAACCATTTGTTTAGCGACTCCTTGGGTCTATCAAAACTTAAGTTGTAATTATTAGTTTACTTGCAATCATTTCCAGTGTTAAGTGTAATTATGAATTGCAAGTGGAAAATTCTGGAGTTGGGAAGTAAACTGAATTATGTGGGATTAAGTAGTGACAGCAGTTGTGAACGCAGAAGCTAAGAAAAAATTGATCGAGATTGTCAAACTAGCTCGCGGTTCCATGAGTCAGCGGGGATTCGGCAAGCTTCTGGGTGTCTCTGCGACAGCCGTTCAGTTGTGGGAAAAAGGTCAGAGCATCCCAGATACAGAAAATTTGGCTCAGATTGCTGTGAGGGCGGGGTTTACACTGGAAGAGTTGCTGGCTCATCTGGAAGGCAAGCCCATGCGTGAACCCGTAGATACTAACGAGCTGCTGAAAAAAATTCAATGTATACCAATTAGTGAGTTAGCCGTGGTTGGTAGAGCCGTGATGGATAGACTCGCGGCGGCGGCTGAGTCGTCTGGGAAATATAGTTGATGTATCACTTCGTAAGTAGACTGGTAGATACGGTTGAGTAACCTTCGAGTCGTGAACATCCAAAATAGACAAAAACTTAGCGAAATCCTCAAAACTGCTCGCGGAACAATGAGTCAGCGAGCGTTTGGTAAGCTTTTGGGCGTTTCCGCTACCGCTGTTGACCTTTGGGAAAGGGGCGATACAGTTCCTGATACTGAAAACTTGGGTAAGCTCGCAGCGAGAGCCGGCTATACTCTGGAAGAGTTTCTCAGCTTTTTGGATGGAAATCCAGTCTCGCAAGCCCCAGAAATTAACGATATTGTCAAAAAAAGTCAGTTTTTGCCTCTGAGTCAGGTGGCGCTAATTGGCAAAGCTGTAGCTGATAGATTCGCTGCATCGGCTGAGGCTGCTGAGGAATGAGTTAGGATCGATCGCGATCGCCCGTTTTGCAGAAGTAGATCCCGAGCGCCCTTAAAAATTTCCACCACTCGTGCATATCACAAATCTAGTAATTTGTCAAGGCAAAATCTACTTTGTTACGGAGTGCGATCGCTATTATGGACTTAGCCACTCCAAGCAAAGAAACCGGGTTTTTTACCGAATCTGCGGGATACAACGAAGTATTATCGTAAAAAACCCGGTTTCTGGGCCCCTATGCGATCACCCTTATGAAAAAACCACTCGCCCTATCCCTGACTCAATATGTCTAAAAATTCTTGGACAATGCGATCTGGTGTGTAACTTTATACCGATGTTCAAGCTGCAAATTTTAATTTTTATGGTGCTGCCCGATCCCAGATCGATACAATGATAGATATCCTAAATCTGTGTTGACGATGAACGTTATTCTTGCCATACCACAAGAGCTGCAAACCTATATTGAGGCTCAAATTCAGGCAGGGGCTTATGCCAGTGCGGTAGAGTATTTTCTAGATTTGGTGCAGCAAGATCGCCAGCGAAAAAAGGCACAAGCCAAACTAGAAGGTTTACTGCAAGAGGGTTTAGACTCGGATGGAGAACCCGTTACGGCTGCGTACTGGCAGAATTTGCGGGCATCGGTTTTGGGTGGTGATTCACAACCAGTATGAGCGATCGATTAATTGTCAAAAATCGTGCCACGCAGGATCTCAGACAACAGGCAAACTATATTCTGGTCAATGGAAATGCTAGTGCTGCCGAGCGATTTCTGGAGTTAGCCGAAGCCACTTTTGCCCAATTAGCGACGATACCGGGAATGGGAAAAGTCGTGCGATTGGTCTCTTCTGGGATGGGGGAGATTCGTCAGTGGCGAATTAAGGATTTTCAAGATTATCTAATTTTTTACCGGCTTCAAGACGATCGGGTGGAGGTGCTCCGGGTTTTGCATGGTGCTAGGGATTTGGAAGATATTTTGTCTAATCTTGATGAAGAAGTTTAAGGCCCTATAAGACGTGTTCGATCGCCGATCGATACAGAAATACGCCTTAACAAAATGCGATCGCCCTATCCCTGACTCAATATGTCTAAAAATTCTCGGACAATGCGATCGGGTTCTTCTGTGCATCTGTTAGCGTCGCAATAGTGGATGATGCTGATACCGTGAGATGCAAACAGGCGATCGCGCGTTTCATCTTTTTCTGTGTCGGGATGCCATATTTCTAGAATACCCCATTTGCCTTGGTGGAATATGAGGAAATCTGGTTCTTGGTTTTGTCTACCTGCGGGTGTTGTGAGGCGGGCTTTGGAGTTGGGGAAGAATAGGGTGTTTGTGCGATCGAGGGCTTCGGTTATTTTTACTTGTTCTTGGCTGTGAAAGCGCAAATCATTCCAGTGATAAATCCGTTCTTTTATGCTAGACAAAATTCCCTGGTTATGTGCGTCTTCAGCCTTGATAATTTCATCTGATGCCGTCTTATTATCAGATATAATTGCACCCTGTAAATCTGCTGATGAATCAGATTCACTTAAGTTGGCGAATAATATTCTGGCTCCGCTTAAATTAGCACCGCTGAGATTAACTCCAATAACTTGAGTTCGATGTAATGTCACTTGATGTCGCCGCAAGTATCGTTTTATAACTGCTTTAATATTGTTTTTTTTTACTTTTTCTTTAAAAGCGTCTGAGAGTAACTTCCAGAGTTTATAGCCAGCCGCTTTAATATATTCATCATCATATTTAGAAAGTTTAGCAATTTCCTCATAAGACTGTCTGCCTTCCCAGGACTGTTTGAAGATTAGCTCTTGCACGTCGTTTAACTGTTCGTCGTCATCTAGGACTGTTTCGACAATGGCGAGAGCTTCATCCACAGTCATAGGTTAAATCCTCTTAAAGGTAGTGTCCGATTTCAATTTGTGCTGGCTGCGTGGGATTTTGCCCGTGCGCGCAGCTTACTCTTGGTAGATTTTAGCATAATTTTTAAGATTTTGCTACTTATTATCACTATTTGTTACTATTTATCACTGGTTCCGCTCAAGATGAAGCTTTACTATAAATAAATTATGTTTGCACATTTCAAAACGCACAGGAGTTGAAAGAAGTGAGTTTACCATACAACATTGCCGAGACAATTCAGAATGTTATGATTGCTTTGGCTTTGGCTAAAGGAATTTTATCGCCCTCACAGGTTTCTGAGATTCCAAATTCGACAATAATAGCTCAATTGGAAGAGCCAATCGGAATAGCAGACAAGGCAGAAAGAGAGAGGGTAGAAAGGGAAATAAAAAAAGTAAAGTCAAATCAATCAACCATGCTACAGATAGCAAAAAAAACAGGCTATGGTAGCGGGGGTTATGGTCGGGGGAATTATGGGGGATAAAGAAAGCAATCTTACTAAGACTGTTTCGACAATAGCCAGAGCAGCCTCGGCAGTCATCGGTTAAATCCTCTTAAAAGTAGTATCAGACTTGAGGTTGTGCTGGCGGGCGCACAGCATTTTGCCCGTGCATTTACCTCAACTCTGGGTAGATTTTAGCATAATTTTTAATAGTTGCTACTTATTATCACTTTTTGTCACTTTTTATCGCTGGTAAAGCTGAGGCAGACTTGTTACCTTGTTTCAAGGAGATAGGAATGTGAAAGATCAATCACAAAAGGAAATTTAGAAAAATGGCATGGAGTGAATGGATCGAGTGCAACTTCGACAGCAAAGGCGAACTCAAACTCAAACTCAACACTCAAGCAGTGGGCAGATCGCCAAACTCATCAGGGGTTTATGCGATCTCTACTAAAACAGGAAATAATTATCACACCCATTATGTAGGAAGGTCGGGAAGGAGTATTCGGGGAAGATTGCAATCCCATTTGACCGGAAAAGGGAACAAGGTTATTGCGGGATTATTGAAAAATAAAAAACAGCTTCCTAGCGATCCTACCCAAGCCTTGTACTTTGCTTATTTGGAAACAAAGGAGAATAAGTTAATTGAAGCTGCTTATATAGATGCAAAGGCAGAAGATAGACCTCTGGCAAACTTAATTCGTGCTAAATTGCCCAAAGGCTTGAGAGAAGAGGATGTCTTTGGATCTCAACTGGAAGATTAAACTATACTGATTTTGTGCAGGAGGAGGTAAGCGTTATATGTCAATACGGTTCAGTTAAGGCTTAAATAGTGGTAAATTAAGTATAGTGTCCAAAAAGGGAGAGCAAGTAAGGTGCATCTCAAAGAATTCTCACTTTTTATCTCCCAAAATCTCAAGTAAGGAGATATTCAAGGCCATAGAGATAGCAATTCCAGCCAGTGCAATTGAACAAGCTATTGCGAAAACAAATGTTGAAGAAAAACGTCAGCGCGCCCTACCAGCACAACTGGTAGTGTGCCTGGTAATAGCAATGAGTCTGTGGTCGAAAGATTCAATGCGGGATGTCTTAAAAAATTTAATTGATGGTCTTAATGAAGCATGGGTAAAAATTGGTAAATATTGGCGGTTTCCCTGTAAATCGGCAATTACTCAAGCCCGACAAAGATTAGGAACGGGCGTGATGAGACAGTTGTTTCATGGGTGCATCTCACTTTTGCAGATACATCAAGTAGAAAGTTGACCATTGAGATAAGCACAGCGAAGAGAAAGGATAGAGGAAACACTCTCGATATTCCACTGCGCTCCCGATATTTTCACCCTTAGTCCAATCCGTTTAATCGTTGATTCCACTGTTCCAGAACCGATAGAACTTAAAGATTCTTCTTTATAGTATCGGTAGTTAACTATTCGGTTGCGATGGAACTCTAAATAATTGCAAAAGGTTTTAAATCCTTTTCTTTTCAACTCTTTAAATAAATTGATAACTTCATTAACTTGACCCGACCATAACAGACTTTCGGCTTGTTTTAATCGTTTCAATGAACCCCCGGTTTTGTACAAATTTTCTTTCAGATGATACCAATCTAAGATTTCTTGTCTTTGCTCAGTCACTCCAATTTCTTGAAACAAGTTCCAAATTCCGGGATGACCATCCCCTATACAATATATAGGATGTAGCAATCTTTGGCTATTACTCCAATCAATTAAATCTTGATTATTTTGAAAGAATGCTCCGCAATAAACATTATCTAAACACACGGCTTTATAATCTTTCCAATAACATGGCTCACCCTTGTTTTCGTTGCGTAGCCTGACTTTACCTCCATCTAAGGTAATTTCTTGGACTCCTTGTTTAGATGTAGGCAATTCAAATTCTTGGCTCTGAACTAATCTCTGTAAGGTACTATGAGAAACTGGAATTCCTGTGAATGTTTCTAAATCTTTTTCTCCTTTTTGATAAGACTCGTTGGCGCTGATTATCAGAGCGCACTTTTCCATCATTGGACTGAGTTGACTATAAAGTTTTAGCCCGAAATATTTCGCCTGATTGTCTGTAATATTCAGCAACCCGACTAATGATTTTACGGTTCGCTGTCTTCCTGTTTTAATTCCTGATACTTTTGAAAAAAAAACCTACCTAGTTCGGGCCCAACTTCTTTTAACATTTTTTGACGGAGAGAATTTTCGATAGTTTCAAAATTTGAAAGTTCGGTTGAATCTGTATTTCTGTAAAGAATTTCTGCTACCCCTTTTAAGTGTGCTTTTAGGCGTTGTTGCTCTGAGGGTGTCATTTTTTTTACCTCATCTTTTTTCACAGTTTTACTAGCTTTTTCATTTTAGCCCTTTTTCATATATTTGCAAAAGTGAGATGCACCCTATGAAATGGAACCGAAAAATAAAAAATAAAGGTAACTTAGTTAATGCAGTTTAGATGTTTAACAGCTTAGATTATCGAGCACTCCGTAATTTCCTAGCGTTAGGAGATTTTGAATCAGCGAATAAGGAAATAATTACTATTTTCAATACTCCGGACAGTTTTTAAAGAAGGATGCGACGCCTACGGCAAGCAACGCTTACGCAATAAATCACAGAAGC
>NZ_JAUBRK010000018.1:0-119528 GCF_036701825.1 Microcoleus sp. MOSTC5
GTTAGGAGTTGGGATTCAATCAACTCTCAGCAAAACTTTTCATTATATCATAAAATTATTTTGCAAGAGGTCTAATACATCCCACTTGATGGGATTTGAACTTTGATAGGCGATCGTCTTTAAGTTTTCCAGACGTTGGGGCGATCGCTTTTTACATTACAAGTTTATGACTTATATTAGTCAAAAGTCAAGAGGTTATGGGATTAATTAAGTTGCGGGTTCGAGAATTTGCTGCCGAGAAAGGCTGGACTCTAAAAGAAGTTTCAGAGCGATCGGGCGTAGTCTACAGCACGCTCAGAACCTATGCCCGATCGCCCGGATTAGCAACAGTTGACGTGACAGCCTTGCACAAGTTGGCGAGGACTTTTGATTTGCCGATCGAAGATTTGTATGAGATTGTGCAGGAATAGTCGATCGCTTTTAGGAACTAATTATCCACTCAATATTGCTCGACAGTTGCTAGCATCTGATTGACAGACTCGCTTTGTTGTAGCGCTTCCCAATCAGATGTAACAGGTTGGTAAGAACAGTAACACACCACAATTCGCTCCTCAGTATCGGAAGCAAAAAACTGCTGAACGCGAGTAACTACCCAATCTCCATCTTTTCCGTGGGTAACTCCATTACCGGGGTCAGATAGATTTTCATAATCGCGGGTTTTGTCCCCTACTTGAGGAATTTCTGGGTTTTCTTCCCAAGTCCAATTTTCCCAAAGTATATTAGTGAGACCGCCCCTCGGCATAAGCTGACGTTTTTCCCAGCCGGGAGCACTCATGCTTTCGGTTTTGTAGACAATCCAGATTTTTTTTGCCATTTTTCCTCCCTTTCCTTTAATCTTGGTAATCTTGCCACATATCCTGAAATAATAACTTTTTTAATGGTTGAGTTGCTAGAAATCCCCCAAGCACAAAAAGTAGTTGTTACAGACGACACGCTAACAGTCGATCTATCCGATGGTCGTAGTATTTCTGTTCCTTTAGTTTGCTATCCTCGGCTATTGCACAGCACACCAATAAATCGCCAATTATTGGCGATTTATTGGTGGAAATGAAGGAATCCACTGGCCGGATATTGACGAAGACATTAGCATCAAAAATATCATTCTCGGTAAACCATCTGGAGAAAATCAGAAGTCATTTCAGCGGTGGTTAGAGGAACGCGGGAAGATAGATAGTCTAATCCAAAATTCTGTGGCTTCGGAATTGATATTACCCACAGTCAGGACACGGCAGTGCCGTTTCCCTACAATTAAATCGGTGATGGTTACATCCGAGCGAGGAAGATTGATTATTTTGGGTAGGGAAACGGCATTGCCGTATCCTCAGTTGCTTCAAAAAAAAGCGCCTGAGTTCCCTCAGACGCCTAGCATAAAATCAACAAATTGTCAACCCTAACCTAACCGTTCAAAGCCTCTGCACCGCCGCAAACTTCCAGGATTTCCTGAGTAATTGCTGCTTGCCGCGCCTTGTTATAAGTCAGCGTCAAACTACCGATCAAATCGCTAGCATTCTCACTAGCATTGTTCATCGCCGTCATCCGCGCCGCCAACTCGCTAGCAGCAGACTCTTGCAAAGCCCGCAGCAATTGGTTGTTCAAATACAATGGCAAAAGAGCATCCAGAATTTGCGCCGGATCTTGCTCAAAAATCATGTCGCGGGGCAAACTCTTCTTAGTAGGTGCAGAAACCTTTTCGCGCGATACTTGAAACTCTCCGCCTTTGCTAGTCAAGCGGAAGATTTCATCGTCTTGCACTTCAAAACCTTGGGGGTCGAGGGGCAGCAAAGTTTGAATTACCGGACGCGAACTAATTAGCGACACAAACTTGGTGTAAATTAGCTCAACTCTGTCCACAGTTCCCGACAGGAACAAGGAAAGCAATTCGTCAGCAATTTGCGCGGCTTCCGGTGCTGTGGGAATTTGTTCTAAGTTAGCGTAAGTAGCATCAATCGGCTGTTCGCGGCGTTGGAAATACTGAGTAGCTTTGCGTCCTACCAACACGTATTTGTAGTCTAAGCCTTCAGCTTTGATTTCCTTAGCGCGATTTTCGGCGTATCTGATGATGTTGCTGTTGTAGCCGCCGCACAAACCCCGATCGCCCGAAACTACCAACAGTCCCACCGATCGCACTTCGCGTTTTTTCAGCAGCGGCGAATCCAGGTTTTCAAACTGCAAGCGTTCCGCCAAACCGTACAATACCTCTGCCAGCCGATCGGCAAAAGGCCGAGTTGCAGTCACCTGTTCTTGAGCGCGGCGCACCTTAGCAGCGGCCACCAAGCGCATTGCTTCTGTAATCTTTTTAGTGTTCTTGACCGACTTAATGCGATCGCGAATAGTTTTCAGATTTGCCATAACTTTCTCCTTACATCCTTGCCCGCATCTTCTTAATTAAAACCGCAGATTAACGCAGAGTAACGCAGATCAACTTCAGATTATCTGCGTTAATCCGCGTTCATCTGCGGTTCAAAATTTCTACTTTTCTACGCAGAAACTAGAAAACTTTGCTTGTATTCAGTGATGGCTTCTTTCAGCAGCTTCTCAGCTTCATCAGTCAAGGCCTTTCCGCCTTGAACAATTTCGCCGTACTTCGGCTTGCTAGTCCGCAAATAGTCGCGCAAACCAACTGTAAACTTGCTGACTTTTTCCACAGGAATGTCATCCATATAGCCGTTAATACCGGCATAGATTACAGCCACTTGTTCGTTCATCGGCAGAGGCGAACTTTGGGGCTGTTTCAACAGTTCCCGCAAGCGCTGACCCCGCGACAATTGATTCTGAGTAGCTTTATCCAAGTCAGAAGCAAACTGAGAAAATGCTGCCAGTTCTTCAAACTGCGCCAATTCCAGTTTCACCTTACCGGCTACTTTTTTCATCGCCTTAGTTTGAGCCGCCGAACCTACCCGCGATACCGAAATACCGGGGTTTACTGCGGGACGCAAACCAGCGTTAAACAAGTCAGAAGAAAGGAAGATTTGACCGTCGGTAATCGAAATTACGT
Source organism: Microcoleus sp. MOSTC5 (assembly GCF_036701825.1). Classification (NCBI taxonomy): domain Bacteria; kingdom Bacillati; phylum Cyanobacteriota; class Cyanophyceae; order Oscillatoriales; family Microcoleaceae; genus Microcoleus; species Microcoleus sp. MOSTC5. Next base: position 2,996 of record NZ_JAUBRK010000018.1, read on the forward strand.
TCGTCGGAATGTAAGCAGAAACGTCACCAGCTTGGGTTTCGATAATTGGCAAAGCAGTCATGCTGCCTTCGCCCAAATCGTCGCTCAATTTAGCAGCGCGTTCTAGCAAGCGAGAGTGCAGGTAAAACACGTCTCCGGGATAAGCTTCGCGACCGGGAGGACGGCGCAGCAACAAGGACATTTGGCGGTAAGCTTGTGCTTGTTTGGAAAGGTCATCGTAAATGACCAAAGTGTGCTTGCCTTTGTACATGAAATACTCGGCTAAGCTAGCACCTGTGTAGGGAGCCAAGTATTGCAGGGTTGCGGGGTCGCTAGCGTTGGCTGCTACTACGATCGTGTAGTCCATTGCGCCCTTTTCTTGCAGGACGTTGACGATGTTAGCTACTGTAGAAGCTTTTTGACCGATCGCTACGTAAACGCAGATCACGTTTTCCGATTTTTGGTTAATAATCGTGTCGATCGCGATCGCAGTTTTACCGGTTTGTCTGTCACCGATAATCAGTTCCCGCTGTCCTCTTCCCACCGGAATCATCGCATCAATAGCGGTAATTCCTGTTTGCATCGGTTCGTAAACAGAACGGCGAGAAACAATCCCCGGTGCCGGAGATTCAATCAAGCGAGATTCAGTAGTTTTAATGTCCCCTTTGCCGTCAATCGGACGGGCCAAAGCATCAACTACCCGTCCCAACATTGCTTCACCCACGGGGACTTCAGCAATTCTGCCAGTAGCTGTTACCACCGAACCTTCTTCGATGCCGAGTCCTTGTCCCATCAGCACAGCGCCGACGTTATCTTCTTCCAAGTTCAGTGCAATACCAACAGTGCCGTCGGCAAATTCTAGCAATTCCCCGGACATTGCTTTATCTAAGCCATAAATCCGGGCAATACCGTCGCCTACTTGCAGAACCGTACCGACGTTAGAAACTTTAACATCTTGGTCGTACTGCTCAATTTGCTGGCGAATAATGCTGCTAATTTCGTCTGGTCTGATTGCTGCCATGTCAGTTGTCAGTTATTATTTGTCAGTTGTCCGTTGTCAGTTGTCAATTGTCAGTTGTTCAAAACTACTAACAGTTAACCGCTAACTAAATTAGCTAATAGTTATCAGCTATTAACTATTAAGAATTCAAGCGAAATCCCAAGCGGCGCAATTGTCCTCGCAGGCTGGCATCAATCACTTGAGAGCCTACTTTAATCACGACTCCGCCGATTAAATCTGCGTCTATTTTGGTTTCAATTTCTACTTGCCTTGCGCTTGTCATCGCCTGCACTTTCTCGCGAACAGTTTGCTGCTGAGCGTCTGAAAGCGGGACAGCCGAGGTAACTTCCGCCAAAACAGTTTGGTTGAGTTCTCGGAGCTCGGTCAAGTATTTTTTGCCAATTCCTTCTAAAAAAAGAATCCGTCCTTTGTCTACTAACAGCCGCAAAAAGTTCCGCATCAACGGGTTCATTTCCGATCCCGCTATTCGATCGATTACGGCTTTTTTATCCTGCGGTTTCACCAGAGGACTGCCTAGAAATAGGCGGAGTTCCTCCGAATTTTCTAGCAGGTTCAGCAAGGAGCGGATATCTTCGCCGAACTGCTCTGAGAGGTTGTTAGACTTAGCCAGTGACATCAAAGCGGATGCGTAAGGCTGTAAGACTTCGGTGCTGACTTTACTCACTTTCTAGCCTCCCAGTAACGCAATGCTGCGATCGATTAATTGGTGTTGAGCGTTTTCGTTCAAGCTAGTTTTTAGCTGGCCTTCCACCCTTTCTAATGCCATAGATACAACCGCAGATCTGAGTTGGGCGATCGCTCTTTCTCGATCTGCTTCCAACTCTTGACCCGCTGTTGCTTTCATGCGTTCAACTTCCTGCGCTGCCTGAGCTAGAATTGCTTCTTTGGCTTTCTTCGCATTTTCTTCAGCAGCGGATCGAATCCGTTCCGCTTCTGCTTGCGCTTGAGTCAATTTTTGCTGTTGCTCTGCTAGAGCTGCTGCTGCATCTTTTTGGCGAGTTTCTGCTTCTTTAATTGCCTCTTCGATGCCGGAGCGTCTTTCGCTGAGGATGTTCCCTAAAAAGCCGCGCCCGAAGTAAAACAGCAATCCAATAACAATGATCAGGTTAATCAGGTTGGTTTCTAAAATATCGAAATTTAAACCGAAACCACCTTCCCCGCTAGCTTCTGTGGCTAGCAATAAAACAGTCCCCATGATACTCTTCCATAATTGCGCGTGCAGGTTTGGTGAACCGATTTTAGATTTGAGGATTTACCCAAAATCTCAAACTGTTCGATCGAGCTATTTGACCAGTGCAGTGCCTAATAGCTTTTCAAGAATTTGTCGGCTCAGGACATCTACTTCTTGCTCCAGCGAGCGCATTGCCTCTTGTTTTTGTTGCTCAATCTCTTGTCCTGCCTTTTCTCGCGCCACTTGAGCTTCTTTTTGAGCCTCAGCTACTTTTGCCGACGCGGTTTTTTGGGCATCTGCTTGAGCCGCAGCAATTACTGCTTGAGACTGTTTGCGAGTTTCTCCCAGTTTTTGTTCGTATTCCTGCGCTAATTTCTGAGCTTTCGCCAAGCGTTCCCCAGCAGACACTTGAGTGGTGCGGATGTATTCATCCCGCTCGTCGAGCATCTTTGTCAGGGGCTTATAGAAAACAGCGTTCAGGACTACCATCAAAACTAGGAACTGCAACGCCATAAAAGGCAAAGTTGCATCAAAATCAAACACTTTTAGTTCCTCCTTTGTTTTGGGGCGGAAAGACATCCGCCCCTTTTTGCAGTCCTTCAGTATTAAGCGAAGGGATTAGCAAACAGCAGCACCAATGCAATAACCAGACCGTAGATGGTCAGGGATTCCATGAATGCTAAGCTCAGCAGGAGTGTCCCGCGAATTTTGCCTTCTGCTTCCGGCTGGCGGGCAATACCTTCTACTGCTTGACCCGAGGCATTACCTTGACCGATGCCAGGTCCGATCGCGCCCAAACCAATAGCTAAACCTGCGGCGATAACTGAAGCAGCAGCAACTGTCGGATTCATGATAAATTTCCTTAACTTTGTGTACAGATTGAAAAACAGATAGTGCGTAATTGGTAATTGGTAATTGGTAATTAGTCATCAGTCATTAGTCATTGGACTGCTGATTTCTGACATATCGCTATTAGCCATTAACCAATTCCAGAGTGTTAATCGTGGTGTTCGTCGCCGTGTCCTTCCAATGCTTCGTGAATGTAAGCTCCTGCCAAGGTGGCAAATACCAAAGCTTGAATCGCACTGGTAAACAGACCCAACATCATTACGGGCAGAGGTACAAACAGGGGAACTAACAGCACCAGCACCGCTACCACTAATTCATCCGCTAAAATGTTACCAAATAAACGGAAACTTAGGGAAAGAGGCTTGGTGAAATCTTCCAAGATGGCGATCGGCAACAAAATTGGGGTTGGTTCGATGTACTTACTAAAGTAACCCAAACCCCGCCTGCTGAAACCCGCATAAAAATATGCCAGAGAAGTCAGCAAAGCAAGTGCTACCGTCGTGTTGATGTCGTTGGTCGGAGCAGCTAGTTCGCCTTCTGGCAACCTAATTAGTTTCCAAGGAACTAAGGCCCCCGACCAATTCGATACAAAAATAAACAGGAACAAAGTGCCAATAAATGGCAGCCAGGGACGGTACTCTTTCTCGCCGAGTTGATTTCTAGCCAAGTCTCGAATGAATTCTAAGGCGTACTCCATGAAATTTTGCATTCCGCGCGGAATTCTCTGCATATTGCGAGTTGCCGCCAGGGAAGCTATCAGGAGGAGAGCAATCACAATCCAGGAGGTGATGAATACCTGCCCGTGAACTTTGAGATTGCCTATGTGCCAGTAGAAATGCTTGCCAACTTCCAACACAGCGAAGGGAAGAGCATTAAAGGCATTTAAGACATTTAGCATTTCCATTCACAAGAAGTTCACACAGTGGAGGGTTCACCGACTGCCTGACCCATTGACGGGATCGGGAATGAACAGGCTTTGCAGCATATAAAACACGAGCGCGCCCTTATATGTCAGAAATCCCAAAAATACGGGCAAAATGTGTAGCTGATTCCACTGAGTTGCTACTACAATCAACCCAATAAATACAGCCAACCGATTTTTACTCAGACTCCTCTTTTGCGGGCCGAGGCGCTCAACGTCTTTGGCCAACATTCTCAAGTAAACCACACCTACGATCGCCCCAATCAAGTAATTTAGGGCAATGTTGAGCGAATAAAAAATCCACACAGAGATAAAAATTATTCCCGTGAAAGCGAGTGTGACTACAAACAACTGTTGCTGAAGTTTGTAGAAATCTTGCATAGCATCAGTGGACTCCGGTTCGGACGAACCTGTCTGAGAGATGTCCTGCGTTTGGGCGGTGGATGCGCGAGATTGATCTGACAAGGTTACTTGACTTTCAAAGCAGTCGGTGTTAGTTGACTCCCACTACAATTAATTCGGTTGAAACCGTCTTGTAGCGACAAGTGTGACAAACGTTACAGATCGCACACTTCACATCGAATAATACCACGTGCAGGTAACATAACTTAAAAAAAATGAATTTTTTGATGGGTTTCTCAGAACGGTCTGCCTGAGCCACTTGACCTCGCTCGGCAAGCGTACCGAACCGTTCCCAAGTCTGAAGCTAGAAGGCTTTGATGCAGATAGCCGCAAATTTTATGAATATTTATAATGTTGTCGCGATCGCCCGTCCTCTGGACTAAACTTTAGCACTTTTGGGGCGACAGCGCTCAACGGTGAGGCTCTAACCAGCAACCAGCGTCAATCACGGCGGTCGAAATTACTCGCAGTTGGTGAGGGCAGCGGGGTACGGGCTCGTTCTCCAGCCATATGGCGGTACCATCATCGGTTCGTAGCAAGCAACAGTATCAAAGGTTCCAGGCTGTGCTTTGAACTCAAATTGTTGTCCGGGCCGGTACCCGAATGCTTCGTCCCAGTCTACACCTGCACATAAGTCCACGATCGGCTTCCTGTAATTAGTAGTCTTTGATACAGATTTTAGAGGCGAGATCTGAAAATAGCCAGCATTTCGTAGTTTTAGATACAAAAAATAACTTGACAGGAGTCTATGCACAGGCGGTTCGTGCAGTCTTGTGCGGGACTCTTAGCCAGAGTACGAACTACAGGCAGGGCAAGAGACCTATGATTCTACGAGGTGAAACTCTTTAACAGCCGGGAGAAAGTTTCTATTTTCGTGGCTCGATCGACTAAGCTTAATCAAAGCAAATCGCTGTAGAGGGTGCAAATTCGCCCACTGTGCCAAAGAAATTGTCACGCCGAGCTCTTGCGCTTTTGCAGAAACCGACTCCGGTACAGTTGCAGCATCCATCCACGGGGGATTTTCATCAACCGCCAAATCAGTTCCCGGTTTGCCTGTGTGTTGAATTAATATTTTATTTAGCTGTTCTCGGTAATCAATAATTTCTGCTGGTGTCAAGCAAGGTTTCTCTACAAGGATTTCACGTTCTGCTTGGTTAAAATGATTCCAATCCTGCAACTTTAATTTAATACCGCAAGTATCTAACTTGAGACGTACCTGCATCGGAATGCAGCGCAGAGCTTCCACAAAATCAGCTTCAAATTCAAAAAACATAAATCTACCAATTTTAGATTTTAGATTTTAGATTAGAGATTTACTCTACAGCCTGGAGCTGGGGGCTTGTATCCCTCAATTGTATTTTAGATTTTAGATTTTAGATTAGAGATTTAATCTACAGGCGGGAGCTGGGGGCTTGTATCCCTTTTTGGATGATATCAATTGTATTTTAGATTAGAGATTTTCGATTTTAGATTAGTCTACAGCCTATAATTGCAGAAAATCGAGTCTGCATTTATAATTAAATAATATTACAAACTATTGACATGGATACCGTAGACTACCTTCGGATTAGCTTGATAGACCGCTGCAATTTCCGCTGTCTCTACTGTATGCCGGAAGGTAGCGAGTTGGACTATGTATTGCAGCAGCAGTTGTTAACTCACTCGGAATTGCTAACTCTGCTGCGGGAAGTTTTTATACCCGTGGGATTTACAAAGTTTCGCTTGACTGGAGGGGAACCGCTGCTGCGGCCTGGGGTGGTGGAATTGGTGAGGTCGATCGCCTCAATGCCGGAAACGCGAGATTTATCCATGACAACCAACGGATTTTTGCTCGCCGGAATGGCCGAAAATCTCTACAATGCTGGTTTGCGCCGGATTAATATTAGTTTGGATTCCTTGGAACCGGAGACTTTCGATAAGATAATTGGTAGTCGGGGACGTTCTCGATGGACGCAGGTTTGGGAGGGAATTCAAGCGGCTTATCAAGCTGGATTCGACCCGCTGAAACTGAATGTTGTGGTAATTCCCGGTGTGAATGACGGCGAAATATTGGATTTAGCGGCGTTAACAATTAACCGGAATTGGCACGTTCGATTTATTGAGTTTATGCCGATCGGGAATGGGGATTTATTTGGCGATAAAGGTTGGGTAGCATCAGCCGAATTGCGGCAACAAATTAGCGAGAAATACGGGTTAGCAGACTCGGGAGTGCGCGGTAACGGGCCGGCGGATGTGTTTCAAATTCCGGGGGCGAAGGGTACTTTAGGATTTATCAGCCAAATGTCGGAGTGTTTTTGCGATCGCTGCAACCGGATGCGTTTGTCTGCAGACGGGTGGCTGCGGCCTTGTCTGCTGAACGAAACAGGTCAAATTGACTTAAAAACTGCTCTCCGCAGCGGGACTCCTACAAGCGAATTGCGCGATCGAGTGCAGCAGATATTAGAGATTAAACCGGAGATTAATTTCAAGCAGCGGGATTCGGGAACTACTCAAGGAAATTACAGCCGCACAATGTCTCAAATCGGTGGCTAAAGCTCCCCTTCCAGGACTTGTTGGGCCGTCAAGTTCAACTGCGGAAAAGTCGGCGATATCAGCGCTTGTTCCCCTTGAAAAACCCCAACTTCGACATACTCACCTGATTCTAGTCGTAGTACCGCTACTATCTCCTCTTGAGGGTCAACAATCCAATATTCAGGGATACCCCGCGCTGCATATTGAGCTCGTTTACTAATGTAATCGCGATCGCGCCCAACTCTACCTGGACTAACAACCTCGACAACCAACTGAGGAGGTGGCATAGTTTGGGTGATGGTTAGCCTGGTTGCTGTCAGCAAGATGTGTTCGGGGCGCAAAACCACCAAATCTGGGTAGCGGTTAGCTGCGTCGCCCTCCCGCAGGATCGGAACTTGGATTTCGCACATATGTGTTCTGATCAGCCTCAGTGGGATGAACCCGCTACTAGCCAGAGTGAATAGTAGATAGTTAGCAATGAAATTGTTGGGCCCGATTCTGGTGGCAATGTTACTAACTTTCCATCAATTAATTCGTAGCGGTTGTCGGTGTCGTCCTCATAGGTGAGGTACTCTTCAAAGGTAAGTTTCTGTTTGTGGGCTTGTGTCATCTTTTACCTTCCATGATTGCTATTGTTATTAAAATATTTACACATCCGAGGGAAGCGGCGGTCGCAGTGATTTTCATTGAATTAACAAGCTGGGTAGCACTGTTTCAATTATATTATAAGGCTGCATCTGAGAGGTTTTCTTCAAATAGAAGTTTCACAGGGATGCCACAAATAACTTTTTTTCACGATCGGCTGCAAAAGCAAGGCAGGCTTTGATGTCTGCTGAAGTTAATTCTGAAAAATCTTCCAGAATTTCTGCTTCCGTCATGCCACCGACGAGATATTCTAAGATGTATGTAGTAGAAGGTTTTAACCTCGATTTTATTTAATTAGATAGGCGTAATTATCCTTAATTGTTAATCCCAATAATTCTGCAAATTTACCAGATTCATAGTGCATTAATTCGCCTTTTAAAGAATCGGAAAATTGTTCTAATGCTAACTTCGCCTTTTTATAATCGGATAAAGGAATGGTTAGATTGTCACGAGATGGGTAATAATTCCAACACCCACTTGAATGCTTTACTGCTATCATTAATTCTCCTCTGTCGTTGGTATTATCCTTGCCCTTATGAATTATTAAGCTTTCTCCCCAGTAAATGATATTGTTTTCGTGAAAAGCTAATCCTATTTCTATTGTTGTCTCTCCAATCGAAACAAATTGTGTCTGAGCTTCTTCCAAAAAATCTTGTTCATAACGCTTGCCTAAAGAATTACGCAATTCCTTTACGGCAAATAGAGTTGCGCCTTTTATACGAGTCAGCCAATACCAATGCTTGGGAAGCCTAATGTCTATTCGCCCCAATATATTAACAATATCGTCTTCCCAATAAGTTCTCCAAAAATTTACGGCTTCCGTTTTTGTAATACTGCCTGCTTCTGCGAGTTGAGCAAAAGCAACCATACGAAGCCAAATTTCAGCCAGTAAGGGAGATTGTTCGCGAGCTTGTTGCAATTCAAAATCTCCATCGCAAGCAAATTCTTCACAAAGCTTTGCAAAAGTTTTTTCAAATTTGGTAAAAATTTTGCGCCTAGGTACTGTTGGAACACCACGAGCTTGCGCTTCTTTTCTGCGTTTTGCTTCTCCCATAATGCCTCTTAACTATTCAAAATTTCCATATCTAAAATCTTAACTGGTTCCCAGGCTAAGGCCGGGGAACCGAGATCCAGAGGCTCTGCCTCGCTAACGGATAAAAATAAAAACAGGAGGCAGAGCCTCATGGAATGTGTTCCCAGGCTAAGGCCTGGGAACGAGCAAACACCTACGCTTTGCGCTTCCGACGGCGAATCAGCACACTCATCACTTGGTTCGGATTAGCTGCACGTTGTAGGGGACTCCAATCGCCAACTTGGGCAAATCCCAGGCGGTACAAAGTGAGTATGGTTTCCCTGACACCCGATTGCGAACCTGTCACCGTTACACACACCACATCCTGTTCCGATTCTGCTGCTGAGTCGTCATTTGGGCGATCCTCTTCGAGGGCTTCGCTAACGAATTTGTTGTCGTCAGGCAAGAATTCCTGTGACATAATTATGTTCTCCTGGTTTTGGGTTTTCTAGAAAAACCCCAAAAACCCAGCCGCCCCGCTTTTCAACACATAGCAGGGCGGCTACAGAGAGTGTTATCATACTCCGTTAGCCTCCAGACTGCTTGTCCCAGTTTGGCGGTTAGCTGTCCATTGCTGTTGGTAGCAGCTTTGGGCAGTGCAACTAGATTTTTGGGCGACGCCGGCTACTTCCTCTACAAGCAAAGCAACCTCTAACTTCAAAGCGTAGCCGCAGACGGGGGCCTGTGTCAATCCATGTTGGATTTTGGATTTTACGGGAAGTTACCCACAATCAGGAGACGGCAGTGCCGTTTCCCTACAGTTAATCTGGCGATGGTTACATCTGTTGCGAGGGGGATCGATCGATTATTTTGGGGTAGGGAAACGGCATGGCCGTGTCCTCAATTCCCCTGTTGTCGATTGTTATATCCGATCGGACGGTGTTAGCAAAATTAGCTGTTTTGATAAGATCGATCGCACTTCATCCAATCCCATCTCCACATCCGCCAAAATCTCTCCCACAGTTTTGGTATTGCAAGCTTGCAAAAACTCAAATTCCGCACTTGACAAATTGAGCAATTGGTAGTTGCAATCAAACACTTGTTGACTAGGCCAACCGTGCATACAACTACTCAACTCGGGAATTGCCGCCAAAAGTGCCTTATCGTCCGACCAATCAATTTTATTAACAGGCTTTTTGCCCAAGAAAAACTCGTAATGAGTGATTTCCGTATCCAACAATTCAATTAATCGATAAAGCTCCCGTTCCGTCAAACCCTGAGCTCTTTCTATCAATTCCGGCGCTTTCCCCAAAAGTCTTTCTAACTGCCAATATCCCGGATTTGAAAAACCGATAAATTCCAATCCCGAAGCATCGATTAACTCGAACAAAGTCTCGATATTGTAGTCAATTTCCTGCGGGTGAACGTACATATCAGCAAAACATTCGTCCCGCTGATTTTCTCCTGCCCAACGCTGTTTTTCGTACTTGACAAGACGGTTGTTTTCTGGTAAAGAAGCAAAGAGTTGACGACCGACTTTCACACCATCGGGATAGTCACCTTTTTGGCGGCCTTGAAGAAGTCCGATCGCCTTTTGCATGAGTTGAATTTCCCAGCGTCCGAGCTCAGCATACACAAAAATGTGCATCAAACCGCCCTCCGCCAACTTCGCCGCCAGCGCTTGAATGCCCCGGATCGGATCTGGTAAGTGGTGCAGCACGCCGACGCAGTTGATCAAATCAAACTCGCCATCTAACTCGGCGGCATCGTACAGGCTGAGGTGGCGAAAATCCGCTTCGCGCGCTCCCGATCGCCGACAGCGTTCTTGTGCTACCTTCAAAGCACCTTCACTCAGGTCGATCGCCGTCACCGAAGCTTCGGGATTGAGGTGAATCAGATAATCGGTGCTCGAACCAGTGCCGCAGCCAGCATCTAAAATCCGAACATCTAGTTTTGGCGGCTTTTGGCCGGTGCAAAAATTGTAAGCATCAGGCCAACTCCAGCGCCAGTTGTACCCTGGGGGCGGTTCATCTGACAAAGGATCGGGCGGGAAAGGGAAAGTATCGTACAGCCGCCGCACGGCAGCACTGATATCAGGCGTAGTATCCATAGGTGAGGTAATAGTGCGTGAGTTTTGAGATTGGTTGTCAGTAGCTACGGACGAACAGCGCTACGCGATGCACTTCTATTGCTTCGTTACTCGCAACCAAAGTGTCGCTCCGTCAAGTTGGGCAAGCCTGAAAGAAAGGGATCGGGCGATCGACTAACCCCTGATAGCCAAGCCCTGACAGCTTCTGCGTAATAAAACTTATCATTTTTTCTCATATACGCTCTCTTAAATCTATACAATAAATCTCGGCAGGCTTTTTAACAAACAAGGACTGTCAATAACCCACCGCTGAGCTTTCGGGTAAAGCGGAGGCGTCTTTCAAGAGAGCAAGAGGCCCAGAAAAAGGCAGAAGAAAATTTTAGATTTTCTTTTCCCTTAATTGACGGCACTTCCTGCAATCGCCCAAAGGCAACTCTCCTGCCAAGTCTTTGTTTCCACGGGTTTACGGGCGGAGCTCCGCGGAGGGAGTGCCCCCTGCCTGCCTTCGGGTCGGACATTTGCCGGCAGGAAGAAAGATGAAACCAAAACATTTTAATCTAAGAAAGTAAGCGCGCCCGAACCTCGTGATAGGTAAAGGCAAAAAGTAAACAAAGCAAAAATACCTAATTTTACCTGCATGAGAAGGCAAGGTTAGTCTGGGTAAATGCTTCAACGATTTAGATAGGGAGCTAAGGAGTCTAATGACTGTAAAGGCAAGTGGTGGAAGCTCAGTTGCACGTCCGCAACTATATCAAACTGTACCAGTCGCAACAATTTCGCAAGCAGAACAGCAAGACCGCTTTCTACAGCGGGGCGAACTCAGCGAACTGGCAAGTTATTTCAGTTCAGGGGCTCTTCGGATCGCGATTTCTGAGACGCTGACCCAAAACTCGGAACTGATTGTATCTCGCGCAGCCAACCGGATTTTTACCGGCGGTTCTCCGCTGGCATTTTTGGAAAGACCACAAGAACCTGCGATGGCTGTAGCAGGCGCGGCTCGCGGCGGCTCGGGGAATGTCTCTGAAGGCATGAAACTGGGAACTGTTACCTACGTTGAAGGTCGCGCAGGCGGCGGTGGCAACGGCTCAGGCGGCGGCGGCGGATTCTTGGGGCTGGGAAATCTGTTTTCTGGCAACGGTGGCGGCTACAACGGCCCAATCCCAGCAGGATTTCAGCCGATCAATGTCTCGCGCTACGGCCCGGGCAACATGACCAAATCTCTGCGGGATTTGAGCTGGTTTTTGCGCTACATCACCTACGCGATCGTAGCTGGCGACCCGAATATTATTTCGGTGAACGTGCGCGGATTGCGGGAAATCATCGAAAATGCTTGCTCTTCGGCGGCCACAATTGTGGCAATGCAGGAAATGAAGGCAGCATCTTTGGGCTATTTCCGAAACAATGCAGAGGCCGCGGCGATCGTCGGACAATATTTCGAGGTAGCGATTACCGAATTCAAAGCTCCCACACCTTCAGACAAGGTGCGGCAGCGCGAAAGCAACGATCAGCAAGGGCTGCAACTGCCTCAAATCTACTTCAACGCAGCCGAGCGACGGTCGAAATTCGTCATGAAAACCGGCCTGTCATCGGCAGAAAAGCTAGAAGTAATCAAAGCAGCTTACCGCCAAGTATTCGAGCGCGACATTAGCCGCGCATACAGCCAAAGCATTTCTGACCTGGAATCCAAGGTCAAAAACGGCGAAATCTCGATGAAAGAGTTTATCCGCCGGTTGGGTAAATCTCCTCTGTACCGCCAGCAATTCTACGAGCCGTTTGTCAACAGCCGCGCTGTAGAATTGGCCGCCCGTCACTTTCTAGGCCGCGGTTTGAGCTCGCGGGAGGAGTTCAGCAAGTATTTTGCGATCGTCACTAAAGGCGGTCTGGCAGCCCTCGTAGACGCGATGGTTTATTCCCAGGAATATTCCGACTACTTCGGCGAAGAAACCGTGCCTTACCTGCGCGGTTTGGGTCAAGAAGCTCAGGAATGTCGCAACTGGGGCCCGCAAATTGATTTGTTCAATTTCAGCGCTCCGTTCCGCAAGGTTCCTCAGTTCATCACCTTGTTTGCGGGCTACACTCAGCCGCTACCAGACCAGCACGTTTACGGTGTTGGCAATGACCCCTTAGAAATTCAGTTCGGCGCGATTTTCCCGCAAGAAACTCGCAACCCCAAAAACCGTCCAGCTCCCTTCGGCAAAGACACTCGCCGTATCCTGATCCGTCAAGGTGCGGGGATTGACAATCAGTTGAGCAATCCGGCGGCTCGCGGTGCTGCTCCTGGTTCTCTGGGCCCCAAGGTCTTTAAATTAGACCAGTTACCGAGCAACTATGTTGCTTCCAAGAAAACTGCCCGCGGTGCCTCCAGCAGCTACAGCAATGCTTCCAGTGTCAAATATACCGAAAGTTCCACCCAAGCGGTGATTCGGGCAGCTTACCTGCAAGTGTTCGGTCGCGACGTGTTCGACGGCCAGCGCCAAAAGGTGGCGGAAATTAAGCTGGAAAACGGCGACATTCCGATGCGCGAGTTTATTCGGATGTTGGCGAAGTCAGACGTGTTCCGCAATATGTACTGGAGCAAGCTTTACGTTTGTAAGGCGATCGAGTACATTCACCGCCGACTCCTGGGACGCCCTACCTACGGCCGCCAGGAAATGAACGCTTACTTTGACATTTGCGCCAAGAAGGGTTTCTACGCGCTGGTCGATGGCATCATCGACAGTCTGGAGTACAACGAAGCTTTCGGGGAAGATACAGTGCCCTACGAGCGCTACGTAACTCCCGCAGGTTTGTCGATGCGGACGATGCGATCGAGTTCCGTCGCTGACCAAAATCTCCAAGCTCAGATTGCGGACACGCCTCGGTTTATCGAACTCGGTGTAGCAGGCGATCGGGGCGATTTGGATCTGCAAAATCGGATTGCTCAAGGTGTCAGCAAGCGACGCGAACAAACTAAGGTTTTCAAGCTGACGACTACTTCGGACAAGGTAGCTTTGAAAACTTTAATTCAAGCTGCTTACCGTCAAGTTTTTGAACGCGACTTGAATCCCTACGTTGTGAAGAATGAATTCACGGCGCTCGAAAGCAAACTTGGCAACAATGAAATCAATCTCAAGGAGTTCATTGAAGCTTTAGGTTGTTCGTCGCTGTACGTCAAACAGTTCTATGCACCTTATCCAAATACTAAGGTGATTGAGTTGGGCACAAAGCACTTCTTGGGCCGCGCTCCTCGCAATCAAGCGGAGATTCGGACTTACAACCAAATCTTGGCAAGTAAAGGGATTAAGGGCTTTATCAACGCGATGTTGAACAGCGTTGAATATGCGGATGCTTTTGGTGAGGATACTGTTCCTTACCGCCGCTTTCCGACTCTACCGGCTGCTAATTTCCCGAATACTGAAAGACTGTACAACCAGTTGACTAAGCAGAATGGTGAAATTGTGGTTCCGAGTTTTGAGCCTGCGGCTGCGATCGACAGAAGCTAGATTGATTTGAGGTTTGAGATGTTAAATTGCTGTTAATTTAACGTCTCAAATTAGTTGAAGGGCTGGTGTGGTTACCAGCCCTTTTTTTGGTATAAATTGGGGATTTTTAACCGCAGATACACGCACATGAAGAGAATATAAAAGTTTTATTTGATTGAGATAAAGAGTTTTTTAAATAAGCGCAGAGACCGCAGATTTAGGGAAGAGAGAGTGTGCTAAGAAACCCGGTTTTTACCAAAATAAGAGATTTAGCAACGATAAATATAGGAAGAAACCGAGTTGTTGAAGAAAGCGTGGGTAAGACCTAATTTAATCAAACAGCTACGATTCTAGCATCCGTTTTATTTTTGGCTGTTGTTTTTTCTAACTTTCAAGTTTACGTTATTGCGATCGAGAGGCTGGTCACAGGTCAAAACCAGGCTTCAGCAGGTGTACGCGAACGAATGGTAAGATTTATGGAAAATAGCACTGTCAGTCGATTTTAGATTTTAGATTTTAGATTTTAGATTTACTACACACATGAATCTGGGAGATTGAATAAGAGTCTAAAACTTTGATCTCTCTACGACTGTTGTCCTTCGCAAGTATCCGTTTTTGCTCGGGTCAAATCTGCTGAATCGGTGCAGCAAACAGTTTTAAATTTGCCACTGGATTTGCTGCTGCAATTAGATTTGAGGTTTGAGATTTGAGCCAATCTGGACTTGATAATCGCATCGGGGCGGGTGCAAGTACCCGCCCTTTCTACATTCGGTTAACCGTACTAAAATAGCCACTTTGACGCGAGAACATTACCGCGAACTTTTCGTCTTTGATTTCAATATACAAAATCGCGATCGCCACAGACAGAGCGATTGCCTAGTTATCTATCGGGTATTAGTGACTTCCCTTAATGCCCAGCCTGCAAAAATTAGGTATAATTGGTGAGTCCGTATTTTGATAGAAGTAAAAAAAAAATACCAATGCAGGCAAGCTTCAAACCCCGATAGTGATGAGTCATTCCCAATCTCAAATCTCAAATTTTATGAGCTAGCTCGATATCTTGGCGACCAAATAAAATATTAGAATAAACTGGCCACTTGTTCTGATTAGTAAAATAGCTAAATGAATAAGGTATTAGGGCATAATGTTGTGAAAGATGGAACAGGGTATGGAACTAAATTTACAGAAATTTTATAGGGCCTGCAATCCCAGCTACACCCTGGCAGTAGCAAATCAAAAAGACCGACAATACTATATCGATTTCTCATCAGTGCGGGGCGGCACAATCGTAGAACAATTGGAGCGCACCATCAGCCGTCTGTCCCCCGATGCACCTACCTGTCAATTATTCACCGGTCACATCGGCTCTGGTAAATCAACAGAATTGCTGCGGCTGCAAGCTCAATTGCAGCAACAAGGATTTCATGTTGTTTACTTTGAGTCGAGTAAAGACTTAGACATGGCAGATGTAGATATCACTGACATTTTGTTGAGCGTTGCTCGTCAGGTGAGCGAAAGCATCGAGAAAATGAAAATCAAGCTGCAACCGACGGGTTTTAAAGCTTTGCTCAAAGGGGTTGCTGAGGTTTTTCAAACTCAAATAGATTTGAGGGCTGAAGCTAATGTCCCTGGTTTTGGGGAAATAAATGCCAGCACGGAGGGAGAATTTTCTCTGGCGTTGGGAATTGGCAAAATTACTGCTAAAGCGAAAGATGCTCCGAATCTGCGATCGGAGTTGAGGCAATATTTGGAGCCGCGAACTAACGTAATTTTAGATGCGCTTAATAAGGAGTTGCTAGAACCGGCTAACCAAGAACTGAAACGCCAGGGAAAACAGGGACTTGTAGTAATTATCGACAATCTCGATCGCATACACCTGTGCGCGAAACCGACGGGGCGGCTTCAGCCGGAATACCTGTTTGTCGATCGCGGCGAGCAGTTGGCAAGACTAAATTGCCACGTCGTGTATACAATTCCTTTGGTGCTGATTTTTTCTAACGATTTGGGCCAGTTGACCAATCGGTTTGGGGTCGATCCGAAGGTTTTGCCGATGGTGCCGGTGCAGTTAAGCGACGGTTCAGAGTGTTCTGAGGGTGTGGAATTGCTGCGGCAGATGGTTCTGGCGCGGGCTTTTCCGACGGTGCAGCCTTCGCAGCGCTATGCTTTGGTTGGCAAAGTTTTCGATTCTGCGGAAACTCTCGATCGCCTGTGTCGAGTCAGCGGCGGTCATGTCCGCAATTTGCTGCAACTGCTGTATAGCTGTCTGCAGAAACAAGACCCTCCTCTGTCGCGGGAAACTTTGGAAAATGTGATCGTCCAGCGCCGCCACCAGCTTACTTTGGCGATCGAACCGGATGAGTGGCAATTGCTGCGCCAAGTATCCGCTACCAAAACTGTGAGTGGGGAAACTAAATATCAAATCTTGCTGCGCAGTCTCTGGGTGTTTGAATACCGTTACGGCGAGGATTACTGGTTTGATGTCAATCCGATTTTGGCTGACGCCAAAGAGTTTCGGCACACAGTTGATAGTGGAGAGTTGAGTGTTAACAGTTGACGGTTTACAGTCACTCGGCGAGGCAAATCGCTTCTGAACCAACGAAGTTCACTCCTAGCCGACTAAAGAATAAGGGCGCAACTGTAGCAGGCTCTGGTATGAAAACTAACAAAACTCAACAGTCAACAGTCAACCGTTAACAGTCAACACTCAACTAACAAAAATGATTAAAGGCACTACTAAACTGTTGGGAGTAATTGGTCATCCCGTCGAACATTCTCTGTCGCCGGCGATGCACAATGCTGCTATTTCCCACTTGGGAGTCGATTTTGTTTACCTGCCATTTCCGGTAAAACCAGGGGATTTAAAAGCTGCTCTTGCAGGATTTGCGGCGATCGGCGTTCGGGGATTTAGCATCACGATTCCGCACAAACAAGCAATCTTACCGCTGCTGTCGGAAGTTTCCCCGATCGCCCGAGCGATCGGCGCCGTCAATACCGTATACCTGACTAACAAAGGTTGGTGTGGCACAAATACTGACGTTGAAGGCTTTCTCGCACCGCTGCAAACCCCCCCAACCCCCCCTTACCAAGGGGGGGCTAAAGACGCGACCTCTGGCTTAGAAAGGGGCAATACGGCTGTTGAATCCTGTCCCCCCCCTTACCAAGGGGGGGCTAGGGGGGGTTCCGATTGGAGTCAGAAAGTAGCGGTAATTTTGGGGAATGGCGGGGCGGCGAGGGCTGTTGTGGCTGGATGCGCTCAATTAGGATGTGCAGAGATTCACGTTGTCGGCCGCAGCGAACAAAATTTAGCGGAATTTCAGCAGAGTTGGGTCAATTGTCCGATGCCCGTGCAGAATTTGCAGGTGCATACTTGGGATAATTTGTCAATGTTAATCTCGCAGGCAGATTTGCTGGTGAACACGACGCCTGTGGGTATGTATCCGCAGGGGGAAAAGTCGCCGGTTGCGGATGCTGCGATCGATCGAATTTCAGCAGGTGCGATCGTCTACGATTTAATTTACACCCCTAATCCTACCCAGTTTCTCAAAGATGCGCAGCTTCGCGGAGCGCAAGCTATTGACGGAATCGAAATGCTCGTTCAACAAGGAGCAGCCGCCTTAAAAATTTGGCTGGATAGAGAATCCGTCCCAGTCGATGTGATGCGCCTCGCCTTGCAGAAGCATTTAGGCTTAAGCTAAGTAGCAATTTACAACTGAATTCGCGCTAAGCTGAGAATTAAAATATACTTGCGCTGCCATTTATGAAATTTCGAGCTATCAGCCTTTTTTTTGCTACTTGCCTGATCGGAATTTTTAGTTTGGTATTCACTCCACCTGCTTGGGCTCTGACGCCGATTAAACTTTCCGACCTTTCTTATCGCGAATGTCCGGCAGAAATGGCAGAAGGAACAGTCACCAGCGGCAGTTCTATGGAAGCTAACTGCTTTTTGATTACTGGGAAAGCTGAAAATAGCTCCGGCAAACCAGTTGTCAATGCCGATATTTTCGGCCGCATTTATGATGCCGACGACAATCCGGTGATGCAAAACCGGACTCGCTTGGGGTCTATAGAAGAAGTTCCTCCCGGAGTTAGCGATTTTCAGCTCAGAATTTCGGTTGCCACCAATCAACGAACACCTTTGAAGCTCAAGCAATTTAAAGCTACAGGTTTTACTGGCGTGGTTCGCCGCTAAGGAAACTCTTTGAGATTTTAGATTGCTAATTTGAGATTTTGGGTTGGCTGTTGACAAACCGCGATGCAGTTTTAGATTTGAAATTGGAGATTTTAGATTGTTGAGTGGCTGGCAATTTCTCATTTCTAATGTATGAGTAACTCCCCAGCTTTTCAACCGGGGAGTTCATGTCACAATCTCAAATCTAAAATTTAGTTGTCAGCAGATATAGCTGCCAAACAATTTAGGCTAGATGCTTAAAAGCTTAAGCTTTTCCCACTACAATGATGTTTGCAAGCTGGTCAAAAGACCGATCAAAAATTCCGAGCCGAACTGAAGTACAAAAAACGCAATCAGCGGCGAAAAGTCAATCCCTCCTAAGGGGGGGATAATCGATCGGAATAGATTGAGGTAAGGGTCTGTTAACTGACTCAAAATTGAAAACGGGGGGTCGTACCAATTGATATTGGGGAACCAGCTTAACAGCACCCGAAAAATCATCAGGACTAGATAGATTTGCAGAAATGTCGCTAGCGTGGTTGCCAAAAGGCCTATTGAAGAACTCATAAATTTTGCTTGTAGTTTTGAGTAAAGTTTACAGACACTTTAACTGTGAGTTTAGCATAGCTGGGGGAGTGGGGGGGAGTGGGAGTGGGGGGATAGGGGGAGAGGGGGAGCGTTTTTGTTGTTCCTTGTTCCTTCTGTCTCCCGCTTTTAGCTGGAAAGATTGAAGAGAGAAATGTGCGACAGTTTGCCGATCGCCCGCATCGATCTGCCAGACTAATCTAAAATTTTAAATGGATTCAGGAGTCTTGGGCGATCGAACCCTCGCTGTTGTGGGTCTGCGAGTTCCCGTTTACGTCGCCGAGTTGCAGCCGCACGTCATCTATTGCCTGATTTAGCTGAGCAATTTTATCTTCTAAACTAAGCCTTGCTACTTCCATGCTGTCGGCTTCGAGTTGACTGGCTTTCCTCTGGCGGATCTTTCTTGTCTTTGCTTCTGAAGGTTCACTAAGCAAAGTTTCCGCAGCGCGCCGCGACAGCACCGTGCCCAAAACTGCACCCACCAAGCCGCCAACGGCAGCTCCGGCAATAAATCCCCCTGTAAAACCCTCTCGATTGCTCATGGCTCAACTCAACTGCGCGATATTTCTTTGATTTGTTTATTTTGACACTCTCCCGGTGAGAAACCGGCAGACGATCGTTCGATTTTAGATTTTATACTGTTGATTAAAAAATTGAGATGCCGATCGGGAAAATGCTCGGGAGCGACAAAAGCCCAAAGGCGCATCAAGTCGGTTAGTTGTCAGGTAAGGCGAGGATTCCAACTTCAGAGTTAAAGCGGATCATTTCCAAAGATCGATCGCCATAAAGATCTTCAATGTGTTCCAAGCAGCAGTCGATCGCGAAATCGTTCAATTCAGCCGGCTCAACGCCGTACATTTCCTCAAACACCTCTGAGTCTACCCGACAAAAGCGCGGTCGATCGGCATAAATTCCGCATTCTCGGGTTGCTTTGTCAAAATTGATACACCAACCGTCGTCTCCAACTAAGCTCAAATAGAGCGCTAATTCGTCTTCAGATAAATACTCGTCTAAGTCAGGGCGCTCTGTTGGGTCGAGGTAACAACAAGCACCGCACTGCTTTACGCAACGCCAAGTAGCCATAGTTCTATTTTAGATTTTAGATTTTAGATTTTAGATTTTAGATTCGGAGGATTATGTGGAAAATGCCAAACTTTAGGAGATTGGGGCTCTTCAAGTATATCAATTGCCAGCGCCGGAGGCGGCTATCCCGAAGGGGCGGTGCGATTTGATGAGATTTTAGATTCAGATCGCTTTCCGGGAAGGGGCATCAAGTCCCCGGTTCCCTGTGACTGGGAGGTCGACCGTAGTTTACATTTTGTTGAATTTTGTGAAGTTCCTTAAAAAATAGGGACGATAGCCCGGTAAAATCAGAAGCGGATTTTCTAATTCAACAATCTAGACTTAATCACTACAGTCAGGAGGACACATGGACTTTATAACGGATCTTTTCAGCGGCCTGGCTGGTGTAGACTACCAACTCATTGTTCAGGTAGCTTTACTCGCAGCCGTCGTGCTTTCGGGCCCGATCGTGATTTTTCTGCTGGCAGCTAGAGGCGGCGACCTGTAATTATAGCACGCTCCGGGGCGATCGAGAGTTGGGAGTTTGGAGTTTTAAATTATTCAAAATTCACAACGCTCGATCGCCAGTTTTCCCAGCAGCACGAGCTTAATTATCAAATACCGAGTTATCAAATACCGAGGGCGTGTTTAGCAGTTTGAATCAAATTCTCAAAAAAAGGTAGAGATACATCGACTTCTCTAGCATCTTTGCGGGAGTTGCCTAACAAACCAATGTTTTGTCCGGGTGCAACAGCCAAAACTTGCCCTTGAGAGTTGCGAATTCTCAATTCCTCGATCGATCCGGCGGGAGAAAGACTGCAAGAATAAGTGCGATCGCAATAATCAAACTCAACTTTTCCAAAAATCGGCGGCCTCGAACTAGCAGCATTTGCGGGCAGCCGGACACCCAACAATTCTAACTCCACTGACGTCTTGCCATTAAAACTATTTTCCCGCAATCGGTAAGCAAGATCGACCCGCCGAGGCAAAGGAAAATATTCGCCCCAACGCCAAGCAATCGCCTTCACACTAGCCGATACTTTTCCATCTTGAGTTGCAGTTAGTTTAACGTGACCTCCTTTACCAACAATTTTCTGTTCAGTTATGCAAACATTAGGCGTCCAAAATACAGGAGCCTTATTTTCAATCCCGCAAGGTTCCAGAGCATCAATTTGTCGGTAAAGGTCGAGATTAATCTCAGCCAAATCGGCTCGCACATCTACTGAAACCAGCGGTTTTAGATGTTCTGGCTGCAAACATTGATTGGCAAAAATTGAGAGTTGATTGCGGAATTGTTCGAGATTATCAGCCGGCATCGAAAAACCGCCAGCCGCTTTGTGTCCGCCAAATTTAGTTAATAAATCCGCGCAAAAATTCAGCCCGTCAAATACATTAAACTCAGGAATTCCCCTCGCCGAACCCCGGACAATTTTATGGGCAACCGCCCCTACAGCCTCATCCTCAAAAGTACCGATAAACACAGGTACGCCGTAGCGTTCGACCAACCGAGAAGCTACAATCCCGATCACCCCGTGGTGCCAACCGGGCTGCACGACAACTAAAACCCGTTCTTGCTGCAAGTCTATCGCACTATTCTCGCACCAAGCGATGGCTTCCTGCTCAATTTCCTGGCACAACTCCTGCCTGCGCTGATTGATTTGTTCGCACTGCATCGCGTTTTTAAGAGCCAATTCGCGATCGTCCGTAGTCAGCAACTCTATCACAATTTGAGGGTCAGCCAGCCGCCCCACAGCATTAATCCTGGGCCCGAGCCGAAAACCAATATCTTCAGGCTTTAACGAATTTTGAGTTTGAGTTTTTGAGTTAAGAATTGAGGGACTTTCCCCACTTCCCGGCTGCACTCCCGCCACGTGAATCAAAGCCTGAATACCCGCCAATTGCGAGTGAGGCAACAGTCGCAAACCACGCTTTACCCAGCGCCGATTTACTCCTGTCAAAGGCGCTAAATCCGCAATAGTTCCCAACGTAAATAACTCCAGCAGCGGATTCACCAACCCGCCCACTTTTTTCATGTCCTGAGCCAAGGTAATAGCTAAAACATAAGCAACGCCAACGCCAGCCAAACCGCGATAAGGTGAAGATTCCGCAATTAATTTCGGGTTGAGAATAGCATCTGCCGGGGGCAGTTTTGGCGGCAAATCGTGGTGGTCTGTAATAATAACTTTGACACCGAGTTCTCGCGCTCTGGCAACCGGGCCGTAGGCTGCAATTCCGTTGTCAACCGTGAGAATGAGAGCGACACCTTCCGAGTGAAATTCTTCTACAATGCGATCGTTAATCCCGTAACCTTCTCGCATCCGGCTGGGAATAGCATAATCCACATTCGCCCCCAGAAGCCTCAGTGCTCGCAGCAACAAAGCCGTGCTCGTCATCCCGTCAGCATCGTAATCGCCGCAAATCGCAATTTTTTGCCCTCCCGAAATTGCCTCCCGCAACAATTTGACACTCGCAGCCAAATCTGGAAACTCATCCGTTGGCGCCGGCAAAACCAAAGATTCCGGTTCTATAAACCCGTGTACTTCTTTGACAGAATCGATGCCGCGGTTAATCAGCACCTGCGCTAGCAAAGGCGACAAACCGATTTCGGCGGCAAACTGTTCGGCTTGCTGTGTTTGAGGCGAATAAATTTGCCACCGTTGGTTCGGCAATCGGTGAAAATGCGGAGGCACAGATGTCGGTAGCTCTTGCACGGAAGCTGAGGTTTAAAGATACATAGTTAATCTTACCGAATTAAGTGCCTCAGTCCATCAATTTTAGATTTTAGATTTTAGATTTTAGATTGAGGCTAAATATGAGTTTTTTGGGTAAAATCCAAAGGTTGTTTCTAGGAAAGCTTTTTTCGGAATACCTCACCCCACCCAAATAGGGATACAAGCCCCCGATAGCAGTCGTGGAGACCAAAAAATTTTAGACAAAAGTTCAAACCAGCCAGATTTATCTGTGGAGTCAATCTAAAATCTCGAATATCCAATCGACTGGCGGCAGCCGCAGAACTAAGTTTACCAGGCATTTTCGCCGCCCGCGCTAGGGCGCTGAGTGCTAATTTAATCAGGAGACTTGCATGAGTGGCGATCGACCGCCTTGGTTTAAAATTGCATTACAGGTTCGGGTATCTGTCATTCCGTCAATTTTGCCCCGCGTTTTGCTGTGCGGCGGCTTTGGAGTTTTTATTTCCCTGCTGCACTTTTTTAACTTGCCCGTTTCCATGCCGACTTTGTCGAGTATTGTACCCAGTATTGTGCTGGGTCTACTGTTAGTTTTTCGGACAAATACAGCCTACGACAGATTTTGGGAAGGTCGAAAATTTTGGGGTACTTTAATCAACAACGTCCGCAATTTGGCGCGCCAAATCTGGGTAGCAATTGAGGAAAAAGACCCGCAGGATATCGAACTAAAAAAGTCAGCCCTGCGCCTGTTACCTGCCTTTGCAGTGGCGATGAAACTGCACTTGCGGCAAGAATCAGTAAATCCCGAATTGGAGCCGTTAATGTCCCCAGCGCAGTACCAAAATCTCAAATCGATGAACAATCCCCCGCTAGAAATTGCCTTTTGGATTGAGGATTACTTGCACGAGCAGTACGAACGCAATTGCCTCGATGTCTATCAGTTAACTGGTATGAAGGAGTTGATCAACTCTATGATTGATGTATTAGGCGGCTGCGAGCGGATTTTGAAGACGCCTATCCCTTTGGCTTACGCGATTCACCTGAAACAACTATTGTTGCTTTACTGTTTGGCACTGCCCTTTCAGATGGTGAACGATTTGGCTTGGGGAACCGGCCCAGTTGTAGCTTTAATTAGTTTTACTTTGTTCGGCATCGAAGAAATCGGCATTGAAATAGAAAATCCCTTCGAACACGATACCAATGATTTGCCTTTGGACAGCATTTGTGCTACCATGCAGCGCAATATCGACGATTTAATTTCTTTATGTCCTAGCATTCACGATCGCGTGAAAGATAAGTAGAGTCATTCCATTTTAGATTTTAGATTTTAGATTTTAGATTGGTATATAAAATCTAAAATCTATAACCTACGGGTTAATTTTTAACAATAAACCGCATTAATCCAGCCAATACTAAAAATACAGGCGTCAGCCAATCTCCCCACCGCACGTACAAAGTCCGAGTTTGCCGCCGATAAATAGTAGCATCTCGGACTTCATAAGTATTAATTCCCGACTTCCAAATAGTCTCGCCGCGAGGATTTACAAAAGCAGAATAACCCGTATTAGTTGCGATAACTGCCCATCTATCCGTTTCAATTGCCCGCATCACATCGAGAGCGTGATGCTGAGCCAGCATCGGCGGTTTGTAATGGGCATTGTTGGAAGCTGTGAGCATAAATTCGCCTCCATTCGCCGCCTGATATCGGAAAATTTCCGCAAACGCCGAATCGTAACAAATTCCGACAATGGCGCGGCCAAACGGGGTATCAAACAATTGTTTAGAATTGCCGGGTACTAAATGAGCATCTAAGGGAGAAAGCCGATTAATAATCCCGCCTAAAATTTCGTAAAAAGGGATATATTCGCCTAAAGGCACTAGCTTTAGTTTATCGTAGCGGCCGATAATTTCTCCCGTGCGATCGATCGCCAATAAGCTGTTAGTGATACTATTGTCTTGCTGTCCGAATCCTCCAATCCAAGCCACCACACCGCGTTCGAGAATAGCTTGATAAAAGGAAAGAGTAGAACGTTGATACTCGTTTGTCCAGATAAAAGGCAAAGCTGTCTCTGGAATTAACACAGCATCGACTTTTCTGTCTGCTAACTGTTTGTATCCAGTGGTGTAACCTTCCAAAGCGCGCCGCCAACCCCCTGAGTCAAACTTAATCTCGTTAGGAATATTGCCTTGAATAATGCCAATTTTTAAAGCGGTTGCAGCTTCTTGATTCAAAGGGCGGTTGTATAAACTCCAGCCTGCAATATGCAAAACTAAACACAGAATCGCAGGTAAAATATAAGGAATCCAATTCTTCCTTCTTCCTTCTTCCTTCTTCCTTCTTCCTTCAATAAAAGCTTCTGCGATTAAGCCATTTACTGCTACAATTGCCGCTGTGACTGCGCTGGGCCCGGAAAGTTGACCGAGGTGCAATATTGCTAAATTGTGCGGGCTTTGCGTGTAAGATAGTGATGTCCACCACAGGGAACCTGTACTCCAAATACTTTCTAAGGCGCACCACAAAGCTGTGCCAATTACAACGCGAGTTAACGCTGAAAATTGAGCTTTACCCCCCCCAGCCCCCCCTTGTAAAGGGGGGGAGTTAAGAAGAATAAGATCAGAGCTACCCCCCCCAGCCCCCCCTTGTAAAGGGGGGGAGTTAAGAAGAATAATTGAATTTTTCCCTGGTAAACTGAGGGAGTTGAGAATTACAAATAGCCACGCCCAAACGGCGACTAATGCGGCTCCCCAGAGGGTGATGAATGCCCAGCAAAAAAGTGCGATCGCCAAACTCGGCCACCAAGGAACTCCCAACCAAGTCATCGGGTGAATTCCCATAATCCAAGATAAAGCTAATCCGTGATAGCCAATTCCCCAGAGTAAAGGAAGAAGCAAAAATGAATCAGGAAGGACAATAAATTTTGGTTTTTTTTGTGTTATTATTGGTCGTTCATAACTAACAACCAAAACCCAGAGGGGAACTAGGGCTACCCAAGCGAACAGCCAAGCATTTACTGGTGCGGTTGTCAGTGCCATCAAAATGCCGCTAAAAAATGCGATCGCCCAGGCTAATGTTTTAGATTTATCAACCGCGAGTTTTTCAAATTTGTGCCTGTTAAATATCGCCACTTTGATGATTGCCAAAAATAATAATTCTTAATCAATATATCAGATCGATCGGGAAGTTCGGCAAGGCGCAGTGTATGGGATTTAACGGATTTAACCGATTTAACCGAAAAAAATCTCTCAAATTCTACTTGCCAAAACAAAAAGCGCCCCTATTTCTAGGAGCGCTTTTTGTTAATCAAAAGCTAAATTTAGCCGTTGATGGAAGGAGCAACCATTGCTACTGGGGTGACTTCACCGGCGGCCAAGTCGAGGGGGAAGTTGTGAGCGTTGCGCTCGTGCATTACTTCCATACCCAAGTTAGCGCGGTTGATCACATCAGCCCAAGTGTTGATGACGCGACCTTGCGAGTCGATAACCGATTGGTTGAAGTTGAAACCGTTGAGGTTGAAGGCCATCGTGGAAATACCCAAAGCGGTTAACCAGATACCGACAACTGGCCATGCACCTAAAAAGAAGTGCAAAGAACGGCTGTTGTTAAAGCTCGCGTATTGGAAGATCAAACGACCGAAGTAGCCGTGGGCTGCGACGATGTTGTAGGTTTCTTCTTCTTGACCGAATTTGTAACCGTTGTTTTGCGATTCGGTTTCGGTTGTCTCGCGAACCAAAGAAGAGGTAACTAAAGAACCGTGCATTGCAGAGAACAAAGAACCGCCGAAGACACCAGCTACTCCCAACATATGGAAGGGGTGCATCAGGATGTTGTGCTCGGCTTGGAACACGATCATGAAGTTGAATGTGCCGGAGATACCCAAGGGCATACCGTCAGAAAAGCTGCCTTGTCCGATCGGATAAATCAAGAATACTGCGGTAGCAGACGCCACAGGTGCAGAGTAGGCTACGCAAATCCAAGGACGCATTCCTAAGCGGTAGCTCAGTTCCCACTGACGGCCCATGTAGCAAAAAATGCCGATGAGGAAGTGGAAAACTACGAGCTGGTAAGGGCCGCCGTTGTACAGCCACTCATCGAGGGAAGCAGCTTCCCAGATGGGGTAGAAGTGAAGCCCGATCGCATTCGAGGAAGGAACAACAGCACCAGTAATAATGTTGTTGCCGTACATCAATGAACCTGAAACTGGTTCGCGGATGCCGTCGATGTCCACTGGAGGAGCAGCGATGAAGGCGATGATGTAGCAAATGGTGGCTGTCAGCAGAGTAGGAATCATCAGAGTCCCGAACCAACCCACATAAATGCGGTTATCCGTGCTAGTTACCCACTCGCAGTAACGTTCCCAAACGTTGGCGTTTTCACGACGCTGTAAGGTTGTTGTCATTTGGTTTATGATTGCTTAATTGAATTTTCAAGGTTCGTTGTGGGGATGCCCCACGCTTATATTAGTAACATCATTCACTAAAGTTTGCCAAGGGATTAGTGGTTACTATTTAAATATTTTACAAACATTTACAAAAGCTGAATTTTGAGTAAATTTGTGTGGTTTTTTACAAAGTAATATTACACGCCGAACGGGTTAAATATAGCGGACTGAAGAACTGAATGTATTATATTTATGTGGGTTCAGGAGTGTGAAAAATTATTTTTGTTCAGAGCAATCCTCTTTCTATTTAAAGATATCTTAATTAGGTATTGAAGAGATTATTTTTAATATTTATTCACAGATCGCTGGTGGATGCGGTGAGCGTAAATTTTTATTGGGAGAATAGTAAAAACCGGGTTTCTAGTGCGATCGGGCTGCATTCTCAATAATCTCCAATCTACCGGGTTTATTGACGAAAAAGAAACCCGGTTTCTGAAGCGCTGGGCAATAGAAATCAACCGGGTTTCTGAGGATGAGTCCGCAAGTTCTGCGTAAAACTTAGCCTTTAGCCTGGGGGCCACTTCATCTGCCGCCCGCCGAGAATGTGAAGGTGCAGGTGGTCTACAGTTTGGCCGCCGTCGCTGCCGCTATTAATGACGACGCGATAGCCGTTGCTAAGTCCGAGTTGTTCTGCTACCCGTTTGACAGTCAGCAGCAAGTGTCCCATGAGAGCATGATCTTCCGACTCGGCATCGGCTAATTTGGCAATAGGCTGTTTGGGAATGACGAGGATGTGGACGGGTGCTTGCGGATGGATATCTCTGAACGCGAGGGCCAAGTCGTCCTCATAAACGATGTCTGCTGGAATCTCTTTGCGGATGATTTTGCTGAAAAGCGTTTCTTGAGTTGTCATGGGTGTTAACGAAGGAAGAAGGAAGTTCGGCAACGGATTCTGTAACGGATGTAACGGATGTAACGGATGTAACGGATGTAACGGATGTAACGGATGTCGGGAAGAGGGAAGACGCAGCAGGAGAGAAGGAAGAAGAGAAAAGGAAGAGGCAAGAAAAGTTTTTCTTGCCTCTCCCGATATTCATTAGTCATTGTTAATCATAATAGATGATGAATCAAGGACAGGCAAATTAAGGATAAAGAAAAATGCTTGCTAGGGTTTGGAGTGCATCGATCGTAGGAATTGACGCGGTAAAGGTTGGTGTTGAGGCTGATGTGTCGGGGGGGCTACCGAAAATTGTGGTTGTGGGGTTGCCGGATTCTGCGGTGCAAGAAGCTAAGGAAAGGGTTAGGGCTACGCTGAAAAATTCGGGATATGCTTTTCCGATGCGGAGTATTGTGATTAATTTGACTCCGGCGGATTTGCGGAAGGAGGGGCCGAGTTTTGATTTGCCGATCGCCATTGGGATTTTGGCAGCATCGGAACAAGTCAGCGCTGAACTTTTGGGAGATTATTTGTTTTTAGGGGAACTTTCTTTAGATGGGAGTTTGCGACCTGTGGCTGGGGTTTTGCCGATCGCCGCTGCTGCTCAAAAAATGGGTATTTCGGGGTTGGTTGTACCGGCTGGTAACGCGCAGGAAGCGGCTTTGGTGCACGGAATATCTGTTTATGGTTTTGAGAATATTTTTGCAGTTACTGATTTTTTGAACAATCCTGAAGCTTATTCGCCTGTAGAAGTAAACGGTCGAAAAGAGTTAGCTAAAACGCGGTTTTCGGGTTTAGATTTAAAGGATGTAAAGGGGCAAATTCACGCGCGGCGGGCTTTGGAAATTGCGGCGGCGGGGGGACACAATTTAATTTTTGTGGGGCCGCCAGGGAGCGGTAAGACTATGTTGGCGAGGCGTTTGCCGGGTATTTTGCCGCCGCTGACTTTTGAGGAAGCTTTGGATGTAACTCAAATTCATTCGGTGGCGGGGTTGTTGAAGGATAAGGGAAGTTTGGTGAGCGATCGGCCTTTTCGCAGTCCTCACCATTCGGCATCTGGCCCTTCTTTGGTAGGTGGCGGCAGTTTTCCGCGTCCGGGTGAAATTTCTTTAGCACATCGCGGCATTCTTTTTTTGGATGAATTAACTGAGTTTAAAAGAGATGTTTTGGAGTTTTTGCGTCAACCGCTGGAAGACGGTTATGTGACGATTTCTCGAACTAGACAATCGGTGATGTTTCCGGCGCAATTCACATTAGTTGCGAGTACGAATCCTTGCGCTTGCGGTTATTACGGCGACTCGATTCAACAGTGTACTTGTTCGCCGCAAAAGAGGGAGCAATATTGGGCTAAACTTTCGGGGCCTTTGATGGATCGGATTGATTTGCAAGTGGCGGTTAATCGTTTGAAACCCGAAGAAATTACGCGACAGCCGACGGGGGAGGAGTCGGAACCGGTGCGGGTGAGGGTGCAGCGGGCGCGAGAGCTCGCTACTCGCCGTTTTCAGTCGGAATCTAATTTGCGCTGCAATGCGGAGATGCAAAGCAGTCACATTAACAAATGGTGTCAGTTGGATGATGCTTCTCGGAATTTATTGGAGATGGCGATTCGGAAGTTGGGGCTGTCGGCGAGGGCTAGCGATCGAATTTTGAAGGTTGCTAGAACTATTGCCGATTTGTCGGGGGATGAAAGCTTGAAAACGAATCATGTGGGAGAGGCGGTTCAGTATCGGACGATCGATCGGATGCAGTAAGGCGGAGGTGCGATCGTTTTTCAAGTCGTAAGTTGATATATTGCAGGTCGATATTTTGCTTCGGGAATGGGTTTTCCGGCAGTTGTTGCAGCTTCCAGCCCTGCTGTTTTAGCAATCTGTAGTTCCTGCAAAGCTGATTCTGGGGTTTCGCCAAAAGCGGAATTGCTCCTTCATCTAGCAACTTGACAAGAAATAGTCGCGATACATTCAGGATATCCGCAGCTTGCTGCGTCGTCTGTTGGCGATTGTGCAGAATATCAAGCAAATACATGGGAAACAGAAGACAATCATTAAATACAACAGCAAGTTTAGCCCTATTAAAAAGTGAATTAATCCTATTCCTCGTATAAACCAGCTTCTTCAGTCATTTCGATGAGCTTATCTAATAGTTTACGGCGCTTTCTATCGCGATGTTCTTGATAAATCATTGTTGCTGGCAATGGTTGACCTTCAGCTTGGCAACTTTCGATTAGTAACTCTATTACCTCTCGCGCATTGTAGATAGCTTCTTCATAAGAATTTCCGTGAGTTACTGGTTGCATTACATCCTCAAATTCAGGCAAAAACACGATAAAGCATCGATCTTCTTCTGACCATTGGATAACAACTATATATTTCATGGTTCTGAAGTTTCGGGTTGAAATTATAGTCCTGGACACCCTAGCCCACAAAGAAACCGGGTTTTTTAACTCTTATTGAGGGTTTTAAGCAAGTATTGTGGTTAAAAAACCCGGTTTCTGGCTACCCGTGCGCATTCAAGCGGCAAAAGCCAATAAGCCTGAAACTACCGTCAGCCAAGAGTTTTAGAGAAGCATTATCCACTTCCAAGCTGGGAGTGGATGACTTTTTCAGTCAGCAAGGCAGTTTGCCATAACGCTAGGCACGGGTAAGCTCTGAGGTAAGCGATCTCAGTTCCGTAATACTTTGCTAAATCTGGGTTACAGCCTACCGAAATAGTAGGGAGATTGCAAGACCCCTGTTCCCCTTATCTAAGAAAAGGTCAGATCTCCTAATGTTACTCGCATAAATTTTGCTTTTCCCCATTTTTTTTGCATATATGCTATAATCGGTTTATGTTTTATAGCATATATGAGAAAATAGCGTCATGACAGATAGCATACATGATTTTCCGTCCGACCTGGGGCAGACTCTAGCTGAGCTGAGAAACGCAGCAGGTAAGACGCAGACTGATATCGCTGGAAATCTCAAAATAGATCAAAGCCGTGTCTCGCGTATCGAGAAAGGGACTGTCAGTCCCACTCAAAGCGAGATTGATGGATATTTAAGTGCTATTGGAACAGATGATGCAAAGGTTTATCACGAGTTTCTGAAGCTGCGTTGGATACATTTAAATAGGCCGTCTTTCAGGCATCCACAGCGAGAAGAACTGTGTAAAGCTGAGACTTCTTTGCAAAAGCTGGAAAATTTCAAATCTCAGTCGAAGGTGTTGAAGCAGCAGCTAAATGAAGCTCAGTTATATGGTGATACGCTACTGCGTGAGGCAAAATATCTTAGCGATCTCAATCACTCCCTTGCCTTCGTTGGGAAAGTTGGTATTGGTAAGACAACAGCCATTTGCAAGCTAACAGGACTTGTTAATCCCCAAGAGCCAAAATTCAATCGAAAAAGTGTTCTTGCAACAGGCAAAGGCAGAACAACTGCTTGTGAAGTTCATATCCGGCCTCGGAACAAATTTGGGCTAGTTGTTCATCCTTTTTCGGAAGATGAGATAAATAAAGTAATTGAGGACTTTTGGGCAGTTTGGAAAAATAGCACTGAAGAAGATGCAGAGAATAAAAGAACAGATGTTTCTTGGGAAATAGAGCGTGCGCTCCGTAACATGACTAAGTTAGTTAGTGAGAATGAGGAAAGTGATGATCCTTTGGTAGATCTAGTGAAGGAATGCGAAAATCTAGCTACTTTCCGAACAGAAATTTTTGAACTGCTGAAACTTTCGGAAAAGAAACAACAAGAATTCTGGTTTGATGAAACGTCCGAACAGACAAATCGCGAAAATATTCAGAAGAAGTTTAAGGATATTAACTATAGCTTAGACAACGAGTTACCCTTGCCACAACGAATTGATGTTTTTGTTCCCGATAATTTTTTTCTGTTTTCCCCCTACGAATTAGAACTTGTTGATACAAGAGGAGTAGATGTAGAAGGTACAGCGAAAGGAACGGTTATTAGACAGGATTTGATTGACTACCTAGACGATCCACGTACTCTAACTGTTTTATGTTGTAAGTTCGACGATGCACCAGGGGATCTGATATATAGTCTCATCGATAAGCTAAGTGAAACCCGCGAAGAAGCATTTAAAGAGCGGGTCATTATCCTTATTCTACCCCACAATGATGATGCTCTCGAAACAACAGATAATGCTGGCAACGAAATAGAAACAGAAGAAGAGGCATACAAGCAGAAGCACAGTGAAGTTCAAAGAAAGCTAAGAAAGCTACAGCAAAAGAGCAATGAAGTGCTCAAGATGCCCATCTTCTTCTTTAACGCTAGCTCAGAAGGTCCCGTGCAGGTTGCAGAATTACTAAATAAGCCGCTAGAAACCTTGCGATTGACCCATGTTAAACCTCTCCTAGAGGCTGTAGATGCCCTTGATGTTCTAATTAAAGACATAGAAGAAAAAAACGCACGGGAGGCTCGCAAAAATGTCATCGCAGCTTTAAAGATTTTCTTGGAACAAAATCCGAAACTTCCGCTTTCAGCACGGAAAGTAGAAGATGAATACCTAATGGAAGAAATGAGCAAAGCACATCCACGTAAAGTATTAGCAACTGTTCGTCGTTGTGGCAGCTTGGATAGTCTTAATGTTTATGTTCTTCTTAGTAATGGAGCTAGAAATATTGCTTGGTACAGTAGCAATAAGCCTTTCTTTGAATTAATGGGTATCACAAATAATCTGCTTGGCAATTCAGACCTAAAACCCGCACACAATTTCTTGAGACAAATTAAAACGAATTGGAGTGTGTGGCGTGAAGATTTCATTAAGTATGCTGAACAAACTGGCAAGCAAGTATTTCAATTTCAACTTGAATACTATTTCAGTTGGGCAGAGTGTGCTGCTATGTACGGTCAAGGGGGCAAATTTCGCGATCGGGTTACCGAAAAACTTGAACAGTGGTTTAATGCACCTGAACAACAGCACTTGCATGATCTCTTAAAAAACCGCATCGAAAAAGCATGGCAGGAGAAAGTTTTAGAGCAGTTGAGTAATCTAACAGATGAGGACATAGAAGCTGAATAAAATGGCATTAATCAGGGGTATCGGAAGGTGTTCTAGATATCCCTGAAAATGAAGCGAAGGAAGCTGCTGCTACAGTCTCCGCGCCCGATCGAATTCGATACCTAGATACCTTCAATCTCCTGCGGCGTCCAAGCTGGTGTTATCAGTCACTAGGTAATTAGAGCAACGCAGTCCCGTGCTGCTTTACCAGATGGCCTAAAGCGTGCAGAATCTTCTGTTTCGATCGACTCATCTGCCAATTTTCAGTCTCTGCGGACGATCGGTCTACGGACTATGTGTCACATATCTGGAAAGTTCGATCGCCCCAAATTCCCCATCCCGACTGAAGACCGATGCCTCGCAGAGGTACAATAGGACGATCGCATTCCCCAACTCCCACCGTGATAGAGCGCTACACTTTGCCCGAAATGGGCAACATCTGGACTGAAACCGCCAAGCTTAAAAGCTGGCTGCAAGTAGAAATCGCTGTCTGCGAAGCTCAAGCCGAACTCGGCTACATCCCCGCCGCCGCAGTCGAAGAAATCAAAGCAAAGGCTAATTTTGACCCCAAACGAGTCCTCGAAATTGAAGCCGAAGTCCGCCACGACATGATCGCCTTCTTGACAAATGTCAACGAATATGTAGGCGATGCCGGCCGCTACATTCACCTCGGCTTAACCAGTTCCGACGTGCTCGATACTGCTTTGGCGCTGCAATTAGTCGCCAGCGTCAATATTTTGTTAGAACGTGTCGAAGAATTGAGTCAAGCTATTCGCTATCAGGCTCAACAGCATCGCAATACCGTCATGGTTGGCCGATCGCACGGAATTCACGCCGAACCCATCACCTTTGGCTTTAAACTAGCAGGATGGCTGGCAGAAGTCTTTCGCAGCCGCGCCCGATTAGTGAATTTGCGATCGTCCATTGCAGTCGGCAAAATCTCCGGCGCAGTCGGAACCTATGCTAATATTGACCCGCGAATTGAAGCGATCGCCTGTCAAAACCTCGGACTCGAACCCGATTGTGCATCGACTCAAGTCATTTCGCGCGATCGACACGCCGAATACGTCCAAACCTTAGCACTCTTAGCAGCATCGATCGAGCGTTTTGCAGTAGAAATCCGCAACCTGCAACGCACCGACGTTCTCGAAGTCGAAGAATTCTTTGCCAAAGGGCAAAAAGGCTCATCCGCCATGCCCCACAAACGCAACCCGATTCGATCGGAAAGACTCACAGGGATGGCAAGAATCGTCCGCGCCAACGCCGTCGCAGCCTTAGAAAACGTAGCGCTTTGGCACGAACGAGACATCTCTCACAGTTCCGTAGAACGGATGATTTTGCCCGACAGTTCTACAGTAACTCACTTCATGTTAGTAGAAACCACAGACTTAGTAAAACACCTGCTAGTCTATCCCGAAAATATGAAGCGAAACATGAACCTTTACGGCGGAGTCATCTTCAGCCAGCGCGTGATGTTAGCCTTAGTAGAAAAAGGCACCAGTCGCGAAGACGCCTACAAAATTGTGCAATCTTGTGCTCACGAAGCTTGGAACAAACCGGGCGGCAATTTCTACAATTTAATTGCCAAGGACGATCGGGTAACAGCTAAGATGACGACCAAAGAAATTGATGATTGTTTCGATCCGCAGTATCAATTGAGGCACTTAGATTTAGTGTATCAGCGGTTGGGAATTTGAGGACAATTAACAATTAAAAATGACTCAGAGAGAGAGAAGAGAGCGAGCGTTCTCGCGCTTGTCCGACAGTCCGTCGGGGGTTGAAACCCCCGTCTTATAGCTAAAGTCGGTTGAAACCGACTGAAAGACTCACCAGATAAAATTTTTAGAGAAATATTTTAGTCCTCTTCAGAGGACTTTAGCTATGAGACAGGGGTTTCAACCCCTGTCGGTCTGGGTGGCTGGCAGACAACACGAAAAGCGCGAAAATTCCCCAAAATATCCAATGTAAAAACTCTATTAAATATCCACTTAACAGAGCTATGAAATTAAACCGATTTACAAAATATTTAATTGTATTCGCTCTAATATTACTGTCTACAACCACACTAAATTATACAACATCGATTCGCGCCCAGGAGCCGCCACAAGTGCAAATTCCCCAACCAGAATCAAACCCAGTAGTACCTGAAAGTATTTTCATGAGTCAACTTCCCCGTTCGGCGCGACTGGTTGACATCCGCACCGTAAATCCCAACATTCGCCTCGATATCCGATACGCCACTACTAACAATTTCTTAAAAAGAAAACTTTACCCTATATCGAAATGCGCTTTGAGAAGTTCTGTTGCTCAAAAGTTAGGGCTAGTTCAAACAGATTTGGAAAAAATCGGATTGGGTTTGAAAGTTTACGATTGCTACCGACCTTTCTCTGTGACTAAGCAAATGTGGCAAGCTTGGCCTGATCCGCGCTATGTTGCTAATCCTGCTAGGGGTTCGCGGCACAATCGCGGTGCTGCTATTGATTTGACTTTAGTCGATCGCACCGGCAAAGAATTAGAAATGCCTACACCTTACGATGATTTTACCGAAAAAGCTCACGGAGATTATCAAGGCGGCAGCGCGGAATCTCGGAAAAATCGTCAAATGCTTAAGAATGCGATGAAAAAACACGGATTTATCGGTATCACAACAGAATGGTGGCACTTTGATTCGGAAGATTGGCAGAAATTTGCGATTCTTGATATATCACTTGCCGAGATTCCTTAATTATACTATTTATTAAAAATGGCAGCTTCTGGTAGGACACGGCACTGCTGTGTCCCTACAAATATCAGGAAATTTATCGCAATTTAACCGAAAATTCGTATTCGTATCCCCGGAAATTAGAGTCTAATTGTAATGTGTAATTGCCAGTAACAGGGATTTTTCCAGTCCATTCTGTTTCATTGCCTTGATAAGGATCTCCGACTAAAAGTTTGCCACCAGGAGTTATAATTTGCGGGAAAACCTCTTTTCGAGTCCTAACAGTCATTGTTTGACCTTTTCTGGCGCGAATCCGGTAAGAGTGACTGCCGCCGCCGATGATTCGACCTTTGACGATCGCCTCATTTCCTCCCGGCAGAAAATTAATCTGCTGGTTGACGTTAGAACAACTGCTTTCGGTGCGGTTTTTGGCAATCCAACCGGGCGGATCGGTAATTCGCAGCCAACCGTTTTGTTCTTCGGCAACTGAAACAAAGGTATTATTTTTAAGTTTTCCTACTATTTTGCTGCCCCTTACTTGCGGGTTCGATCGCACATTTAGCGGTGGATTCGGATCGCTGACTACAGCCATAGTGATTTTGCAACCCGAATTTGGCGGTGTGACAACTACTGGCTCAACTTTTCGCGGAGAGACTCCTGCAACTCGCGAGGATTGAAGTGCTGGAGTTTTGGCTGCTTGAGATTGAGATGGGGGAGATTCTGCAGCTTGGGTTTGTGCTGGCAGAGGTTCTGGTTGCCGAGATTCAGGGTTGTTCGTCTCCCCTGCAATCTGGTTTCTGGTGGATGCCGGGGATTCTGCAAGGGGAGGATTGGATTCTTTCATCGCACCCGACTGTATAGTTGCAGCAGCCACTCCCACCGCTGTTGCCAGTCCTGCTAAGCTTACCGTGATGATTTGAGCTTTCGTAAATGACATAAAAAACCCTCTCTGTATCTATATTGATAATTTTTATTTGGGAGTTGGGGCGATCGCCAGTTAATTTATAGTGGAAATACCTAGTGCGGGCCACAGGGTAAGGATTTTTAGATAAAATTTCAGAGCCATAATTGTCGCAATAATTTGAGTCAATATATACTGGACACCTATACTGATGGTAATCTTGCTCTGGGTTATTTGCGCGCCAATTTACGAAAGTAAGCGTTCAGCGCGAGGTACATAAAATGTCAAAATTGATTCCTCTGAGATTACAACCGCCCCGCGATCGATTGTTGGAGGAGGTGAAGCAGGAAGTCCAAGCAGGACGATCGCAGTCTTTGCACGCTGCTGTGCTGGCTAACCTCAGCCAAGACTCGCAGCCTCTTGGTGTTAACCGCTGTTGGGATGTGGAAGTGAAAGCGGGCAACCGTCCGAGTTTTCGGCTTTCTCCCAAAGCAAGCGTTGCTAAAGTTTTCGATCGCACAGGCGGCAAATTGGTAATTTTGGGAGCGACGGGTGCAGGCAAAACTACGACGCTGCTAGAATTAGCTCGGGTGTTAGTTTCCCGCGCCCAAAAAGATGCTAGTTTGCCAGTACCAGTGCTGTTTGAACTCGGATCGTGGAAAGCAGAATCCGGGGCGATCGCAGATTGGTTAATCGCTCAACTTCAGTTTAAATACGGCATCTCTCCTGCTGTCGGCAAAAAATGGCTTGCCGAACAAAAATTGCTGCCTCTCCTCGACGGCTTGGACGAAGTAGAAACACACCGCCAAAATATCTGCATTCAAGCAATCAATCAATTTGTTGAAAGCGAATTTAAACCCAAACATTTAGTAGCTTGCAGCAGTTTTGAAGCTTACAAAAACTGCGATACTAGATTTCGCCTGCAAGCAGCGGTTTTATTGAAACCTTTAACAGAAACTCAAATTCACAATTATTTACTAGAAGCCAGAAGCCGCGAACTTTGGTACAGCATTGAGCGCGAGCCGGAGTTGTTGAAATTGGCAAAAGTTCCCTTGCTTTTGAGCATGATGGCTCTGGCTTACGACGATATTTTAATTGAAGCTTGGAAGCGCATAACTTCCGCAGAAGAACAGCGCAAATATCTGTTAACTGCTTATATTCGCCACCAAATGACCGGGCAAGTCAAGCAGTATCCCAGAGGTAAGGAACTGCGGCCCGAACAAATTCGCCACTGGCTGGGATGGTTGGCGAGAAGGATGGAACAGCAAGGAATTCAAGAATTTTACCTCGATCGCATACCGTCTAGCTGGCTGCAAACAGACGAGGAACGGCGCAAGTATCAGTTTGGAGTTAAGCTACTTGGCGGGCTGATTTGGGTGATTTTGGGATTAATTGCCAGCCTAGTCTCCGGGTCGATTTGGGGGTTGATTGCGGGTGCTGTTGCTGCGGTAATTAGTGCTTTGTTGCCGGGAATTCCGGGGATTGAAAGTTTTATATTGCGCCTCGTGCTGTGGTCTAACGGCTACATTCCTTGGGATTACAGGCGTTTTCTCGATGCTGCGACCGATCGCCTTTTGCTGCAAAAAACGGGCGATCGGCGCTATCGATTTATTCACGATTTATTGCAAAAACATTTTGCTGAAATTAGTCATTAGCGGGACTTAAATAAGTTTCAAGCCCAAACAGAGCATCGAACTAGCTTTATAAGCAGAGAATACGTCCCAATTTTGATTCAGCCATAACACACAAACCGAAAACATATTGCTGTGCGAAACGCTGAGAGCGCATCAGTAAAGCTGTTTAAAGGTTTATTTGCCCACCTGGGTCTTAATCCTCCAGTTAAGGTATGCCAGAGAATGAAAGTGTAGGCACAAAACGTAAGGATTCAGGTATCTGAAACGTAGTCACAGAAGGACTTCTATAATTCAAGCATTCGCTAAATCAACAGCTTAATTCTCAAGAGGTACGAAAATCAAAGCTTTCATAGTTTCTTAATAAGAATGTATATTTGACCCTTATTCGATCAAATGGTTACAGCGTATAGGTTTTACTGCTTTTTACCTGACCTGAATCCTTACCACAAAACACCAAAATTAAAGGCTTCCGAGGACTGCGTTTATCTCTGGCTTGGTATTCTTTTAGTCCTAACAGTCACGAGAGCTTCTCTATAGCACGTCTCAATGAGTTGTGCAACTTAAGAGAATGGTAATATACTAACTAAAACTAAAAATTATATGGTGAGAGGTAAAGAGATATCAATTGATGAAATCTAGGATATAAAAGGAAAGCTCCTGGAGTTACAATAATTTTTTGATAACAATAGAGATGTGATAAAATGGAATAGAGGATAACCCGTTAGATTAATCTTGTTAAGAGGAAGTTATCAAGAAATCCCAAAAAAATTAGGAATTTCAATAAATACGAGGCTTTTGCACAAATCATTTAAACGTGCTATCTAACGACTAAGGTTCGCCAAGTTGACTTGGGTATACAACAGCAGAATTGTGCAAAATAAAATTACTCTTTTTTTTTTCTTGACTAATCCCTAGCATTTATTGTAAAATGGAGTCAATACTTTTTCTAAAGCTATCTGTTAAGCTCATATTTTTTAGCTTAACTTATA
Organism: Microcoleus sp. MOSTC5; assembly: GCF_036701825.1. Classification (NCBI taxonomy): domain Bacteria; kingdom Bacillati; phylum Cyanobacteriota; class Cyanophyceae; order Oscillatoriales; family Microcoleaceae; genus Microcoleus; species Microcoleus sp. MOSTC5. Next base: position 42,093 of record NZ_JAUBRK010000018.1, read on the forward strand.
TCTCTAACGACTAATGACCCATTAAGTATAAAGCGATGAAGTTATTTTTGTGGAAAAAATTACAAAAGTTACTCCACTATTTTTTTATCTTGTTACTTTGCTATTTTTGCTTCCAACTTGCGGTTTTTGCAGTTACGGCAAATTCAACCCCTCAAGCATTAGTTTCGCAGGAAATTCGATACTCTTTACCAGCCAATTATCATGTTGTCGCTGTGCAAGGAAATATAGCTCAAAGAGATTCCCAAACTACTACCCAAAAATGGCGGTCGCGACTTGATAATACTTCTAGTAGAACATTTTTGTTATTATCAGGAATTGTTATAATTTTTTATATTTGTTTATTACTTGCGCTTTTAAGGTTCAACACCGAGGATATATCTACTACTCGTAATTCATTGGTAAGCACAATCTATAAAATTGTAAAACATCGGTTTTCAATTAGTTTAGGGCTGTTTGTTGTTGCTTGTTATTTTGTATTTTTAATCAACTTAGGTGTAGCACCTGTTCAGATGTGGGATGAATCGCGGCGAGCGGTTAACGCCTTAGAAATGGCTTTTAACGGCAACTTACTTGTCACCTATTTTAACGGAAATCCCGATATGTGGGGGACTAAACCACCCCTATTAATTTGGATGATAGTATTGTCTATGAAAAATTTCGGATATAACGAATTTGCGCTCCGGTTGCCATCAGCATTATCTGCTATGAGTACAGCTATTATAATTTTTATATTTGCTACTAAATACTTGAAAGATCTCAAAATAGGTTTGGTAAGTGGGTTGGTATTAATAACAAGTTCTGGTTTTATGGGTTATCACACAGGAAGAACCGGAGATTATGATGCCATACTTGTGCTTTGGATTACTATTTATTCACTCTCATACTTTATTTATTTGCACTCCACTGAACCAAAAAAACAAAATTTTTATTGGTCAATAGCAACGGTTGCAATAATTTTAGCAGTTTTGACAAAAGGCGTAGCGGGTATTCTTCCATTACCGGGTATTCTTCTCTATACTGCTTATCAAAAGAAAATGGGAAAATTACTATTTTCCTCTCGATTTTATATTTCAGTTATTCTTTTTAGCGGAGTGGTATTAGGCTACTATTTTTTAAGAGAGCATTATAACCCTGGATATATTAGTGCTGTGTTCAATAATGAAGTGGGTGGGAGATATTTAGAAGTTAACGAAAATCACAGTGCTTCATTTTTGTTTTATATAAATAACCTAATAAAAGACAGATTTATTCCTTGGATTTATGTGCTACCTGTTGCTTTGTTGAGCGGTATCTTCAGCCTAAAAAAAAATCTGAAAAACATTGGAATTTTTGGGCTTTTCTACTTAACCTGCCATTTGTTAATAATTTCTTATTCAAAAACTAAGCTTTACTGGTATGATAACCCTCTTTATCCTATAGCTGCCCTAGTTATTGGTGTAGGGATATCTGAAATTTTCAATTCGCTGAACAATTATTTCTCTATTAACGCTTTGAAGCGTCAGTTAATCTTTGCTTTAACTGTAATATCTATTTTCTCTATTCCTTATTTTAATACTACCTATAACTTAGTTTACAAGCAAGAAATACTAAGTTTTGACCAATACAATCCTCTCATAAGGTATAGAGATTACTTTCAAGAGGTTTTCAAGGATATGCCACAACTAAACAATTTTACAGCAGTAAGCAATAACTATAATGCTCACTTAGTTTTTTACTCAAAGTTAGCGAATATTACCAGAAAAAAATATTCAATATTATACCTAGTTGAATATGGTCACAAAAATAAGAATTATAAGTTTAGTCCGCCGGAAGTTATTGTAACTTGCGAGGCTGAAATCACACAAAAACTTGCCCGACGCTACCAATTAAAGTTATTACACAGTAAGGATTTTTGCTCTACATTTGTTATTGAAAAAGTTAGAAATTAAGCTAGGAACCCACAATCGCTTTTAATTTTAAATTTGAGTGAGAATACAAGAATGAGATTCGGGCAAATGTGGCGTTAACGGTACTTAAACAAAATTCTAGCCCACACAGAGCATCGAACTAGCTTTATAAGCAGAGAATACGTCCCAATTTTGGTTCAATCATAACACACAAACCGAAAAGATATTGCTGTGCTAAACGCTGATAGCGCATCAGTAAAGCTGTTTAAAGGTTTATTTGCCCACCTGGGCCTTAATCCTCCAGTTAAGGTATGCTAGAGAATGAAAGTGTAGGCACAAAACACCAAAATTAAATGCCTCCGACGACTGCGTTTATATCTGATTTGATATTCTGTTAGTCCTAACCTAAAAAACTGTAAGGCTTCTCGCCTTGCTATCTACTAACCAAACCCGCAATACCTTAGCATCTAAATAATTTCTCGCTTTAGCAGCTAAGTGACCGAAAGTTGGTTCGGGTGAAATAATTTCTATGACTAATTCTGGGACTACAGGACAGGCTTCATCTTGATTCCAGTCTGGAGATAAGCGTTGGTAAGAAACATATAAAAGGTCTGGTACTGGCACCCAATCTCGCCCCAGTCTGGTTAATCTTACCGCCCATTCTACACCTATTTCGCCCCGTTCCTCACCCCACTGTTCGAGGAGTTTTATTAGGCTTCTGGTGAGGCGAGAATGAAATTTTTTAGGTGAAATCTTCGGTACTGCTTGCTCGTCAATAAATTCGTAGGTAATATCGCCTTCTCCTTCGGGAAGAGCGAGAAACTCTTCCAGAGTTAGCTCAGTTTTTGTCTGGAGCATAATATTCCTCTGCTGTGGGCAGGCAAGTTAGTATTATTTTAACTTAAATATTCATTGACATAATACAAATGTTATGATAATGATTGGCAAAATGTCAGGTTTTAACTGTCAAATTTGCGATCGACTCCTAGATCGACACCCCCAAAAGGTTAAGATTCTAGTCTGACCCTCCTGCAATCATTGCTTCACCTCCTATGGCAGAAACCTTATTGTTCAACGCCCTCCGCGAGGCGTTAGACGAAGAAATGGCCCGCGACTCCGCCGTATTCGTACTCGGCGAAGACGTAGGTCAATACGGCGGTTCCTATAAAGTCACCAAAGACCTCTACAACAAATACGGCGAACTTAGAGTGCTCGACACCCCGATCGCCGAAAATAGCTTTACAGGCATGGCAGTAGGCGCAGCAATGACGGGACTGCGGCCGATCATCGAAGGCATGAACATGGGTTTTTTGCTGCTGGCCTTCAACCAAATTTCCAACAACGCCGGAATGCTGCGCTACACCTCCGGCGGCAACTTCAAAATGCCAATGGTAATTCGCGGGCCAGGCGGCGTGGGCCGGCAACTCGGCGCGGAACACTCCCAACGCTTAGAAGCATATTTCCAAGCTGTACCGGGTTTGAAAATAGTCGCCTGTTCGACTCCCTACAACGCCAAAGGACTCTTAAAATCAGCCATCCGCGACGATAACCCGGTTCTGTTTTTCGAGCACGTCCTTCTTTACAACCTCAAAGAAAATTTGCCAGAAACAGAATATTTAGTGCCGCTGGACAAAGCAGAAATCGTGCGATCGGGCAAAGATGTCACCATCCTGACATATTCCCGGATGCGGCACCACGTCTTGCAAGCGGTGCCCGCACTGGTAAAAGAAGGTTACGATCCAGAAGTAATCGACCTAATTTCTCTCAAACCCCTGGACATGGAGACGATCGGCGAATCCATTCGCAAAACTCACAAAGTAATTATTGTAGAGGAGTGCATGAAAACAGGAGGCATCGGTGCCGAACTAATTGCTTCGATTAGCGATCGATTTTTTGACGAACTCGACGCACCGGTTTTGCGCCTGTCTTCACAAGATATTCCCACACCTTACAACGGCAATTTGGAAAGACTGACAATTGTCCAGCCCACTCAAATTGTCGAAGCAGTCCAAAAAATGGTAGCTTTGCGAGTATAAATAGTGATTAGTCAGTAGTCATTGGTTGACTGTTGACTGTTGACTGATGACTGTTGACGGATGACTGATGACCGATGACTGTTGACTAAAATCTGCCAACCGCCAACTGCCAACTGACAACTGCCAACTGACCAATGACTAATAATTAAATATGCAAAAACAACGTTCCATATTAGCCCTAATTTTTGTTTTAATCATCGCCGCCATTACTGTAATAGTAACAATTCCGACGCGGCTGGGATTAGACTTGCAAGGAGGGTCGCAACTCACAATTCAGGTAAAAACTACCCCCACAATTCCCAAAATTGACCAGGGAATGTTAGAAGCAGTGCGGCGGATTGTCGAAAACCGGGTTAACGGTTTGGGAGTTTCCGAAGCATTAGTCCAAACAGTAGGAGAAGACCAAATTCTCGTGCAGTTGCCCGGAGTAAATGACCCGCAGCAAGCAGAACGAGTTTTGGGAGGCACGGCAAAGCTAGAATTTAAGGAACAACTGCCCGGGACAGAAACACAATTAGCCATTGAGAGACAGTTGCAGCAGGAATTGCTGCTCAAACAAACAGAATTAAAAACTAGCAAAAATGAGGCAGCCATTCAAGAAAATCAGGCTGCTTTGAAAAGAAGCAATGAGGCGATCGCCAAACTCTTCAAAAGCAGCGGACTCGGTGGCGAAAACCTCAAAGACGCTCAACCTCAACCCTTGTCGGCTGGGAACAACTGGAACGTTGCTCTTGTTTTCGATACCCCAGGAGGCGAACTATTTGCCCAACTCACTAAAAATTTAGCAGGCACCGGACGCAGTATCGGCATTTTCCTAGACGAAAGAATGATCAGTTCTCCAGTCGTCGGCGTTGAATTTGCCCAGGCAGGAATTACTGGTGGGAGTGCCGTAATTCAAGGCAACTTTACAACGCAAGAAGCCAACGATTTAGCAGTGCAATTGCGGGGTGGCGCTTTGCCTGTGCCGGTCGAAATTGTAGAAAACCGCACGATCGGGGCTAGCTTGGGTAAAGACAGCATTCAAAGCAGTATTAACGCAGGTATCGGCGGCTTAGTTTTAGTCTTGATTTTCATGATTGCCTACTATCGACTCCCCGGCGTAATTGCCAATATTGCTTTGTTAATTTATGCTCTGTTAACTTGGGCAGCTTTCGTGCTTTTGGGAGTGACATTAACGCTGCCGGGTATTGCTGGTTTCGTGCTCAGCATCGGGATGGCCGTGGATGCTAACGTGCTGATTTTTGAGCGCACGCGGGAAGAGTTACGGGCCGGAAAAACGCTTTATCGATCGGTCGAATCTGGTTTTTACCGCGCTTTTTCCAGCATTTTAGACGGCAACGTCACAACAGTTATTGCTTGTGCTGCTTTGTTCTGGTTGGGCGCTGGTTTAGTTAAAGGGTTTGCTGTAACTCTGGCATTGGGCGTAGTAGTGAGTATGTTTACTGCTATTACTTGCAGCCGCACTCTACTTTTGGTAGTGTTGGGCTTTCCGGCCCTGCGAAAACCTCAGTGGTTCTGTCCAGATTTGTCGAAAACTGCTAATAGTTAACTGTTGACAGTTAACTGTTAACTGTTGACAGACTAGGTAAGGTGCGCCGTAGGTAAGGTTCGCAATGCGCACCCTACATTGAGAAATTTTTCTTTCTTCTTCCCTCTTCCTTCTTCCCTCTTCCTTCTTCCCTCTTCCCTCTTCCCTCTTCCCTCTTCCTTCTTCCTTCTTCCCTCTTCCTTCTTCCTTCTTCCCTCTTCCTTCTTCCCTCTTCCTTCAAATTATGAAATTCAGTGTTATCAAACAGCGATCGCTCTGGTGGAGTATTTCCGCCGCTATAATCCTCGCAGGTATAGTGTCGATGGCGATTTCTTGGACTCGTCCCGACATTCGCGCACCGCTGCGCCCTAGTTTGGACTTTATCGGCGGCACTAGGCTGCAATTTGAACTCGACTGCACGAAACCAGAAAATTGTAAACCGATCGATCTTGCTGCTGTCCGTGAAATTCTTGACACCCAAGGTTTAGGTGGCAGCAGCATTCAAGTTATCGGCAAAGAACAGCGAGGTTTATCGTTACGAACGAAAACTTTGGATGTCGAACAGCGGACTAATTTACAAACAGCTTTGAGCGAAAAGATAGGGGCTTTTGCTCCTCAATCTACTCAAATTGATACGGTTGGGCCTACCCTCGGTAAACAATTATTTACTTCGGGATTGTTGGCTTTATTTCTTTCCTTTGCTGGCATTACTATTTATCTGACATTCCGGTTTCAGTTGGATTATGCCTTTTTTGCTTTCGTTGCTCTATTCCACGACGTGTTGGTTACTCTTGGTGTTTTCTCGTTTTTGGGTTTAGTTCAAGGAGTGGAAGTTGACAGTTTATTTGTGGTCGCTCTCTTGACAATTATCGGTTTTTCGGTTAACGATACAGTGGTAATTTACGATCGCGTGCGCGAAGTAATCAAGCTAAATCCGGGACAGTCGATTAATCAAATTGTCGATGATGCTGTCATGCAGACGCTGGGAAGGTCAATTAACACGACGATGACAACGCTGCTGACATTGTTTTCAATCTTTTTGTTTGGCGGCGAAACCCTCAAATACTTTGCTTTAGCTTTGATTGTCGGTTTTATTGCTGGTGCGTATTCGAGTATTTTCATTGCCAGTACGCTGCTAGCTTGGTGGCGCAGTCGCACTGGCAACTCCATCCCTGTTCCTGTGGAAGCCATCAACCCGTCAGAGGAAGTTTAGGTGACTGTTAACTGTTAACTGTTAACTGTTGACCGTTGACTGACTCATAACTAATGACTAATGACTAATTACTCATAACTAATGACTAATGAAAGCGACGCAAATTTTCAAATTGAAGTCCAAAGGCTTCACAAACTAACAGTTTATGGCCGCTGGTTAACTGTGATATTGCTCTGGATTAGCGTCGGTTCTTTGAGCATTTGGGGTTTGCGCGACGAAATCGCTTTGTGGTTAGAACACTTCACTTGGGCTGCGGTGCGCTACGGTTTATCTTTTCACCGCTGGCCGACTCTCGGTTTGGGTTTGTGCTTGGGAATGACTTTAGCTGTGCTAACTTGGCAAAGTCGCAATATGGTGCGAGGATTGCCCCTGCGGGAAAAACAGGGTTTGGAACAACAAGTGCGCCGCATTCGCCAGCGGGGGCCGAGTCATCCTTTGTGGAAGTGGGTTTGCAAAGGTTAGCAGTAGCCGACAGGCTTTATTCTCCAGTCGTGGACGCACTCCAACCTAAGAAACCGGGTTTTTTCCGAATCTACGGGCTGCAAGCAAATATGAGGGTGAAAAACCCGGTTTCTGGCCACCGCTGCGTAGCTCGTTATTCTTTTAAATCCGTTAAATTCCGTACATTGCTCGTTGCCGAACTTCCTTCTGCTGTATCACGCAAAGCGAGGCAAAATCTGTGCTGGGGGAGACTGTTGAAGTGGAATCTCGATCGCAAATTCTGCTCCTTTTCCCGGTTCCGAAAAGCACTTCAATTCGCCGCCGTGTTGGTTGACAACAATTTCATAGCTAATCGAGAGTCCCAAACCGGTTCCTTGGCCGACTGGCTTAGTAGTAAAGAAAGGGTCAAACAACCGCTTCCGAACATTTTCTGTCATCCCCGGGCCGTTGTCAGAAATTTTAATTATTACCTTTTTTTTCTCAATTAACTCCGTGCGAACCCGAATCGCAGGAATCGGGCGGGTAGAGTTAGAAAGTGATGATTGACTATTTGTACAAGACTGCTCTTGCTCGCCTAGGGACTTGTTCTGGCTGTTTTTATCGACATTTTCGTGTTTGTTCGACTCAACAAGAGCGTAAATGGCATTAACTAAAATATTCATAAATACCTGATTGAGCTGTCCGGGATAGCAATGCACCAGCGGCAAGTCGCTGTATTCTTTGTGAATTGCGATCGCTTCCAGCCCGGGTTTCCCTTTAAGCTGACTTTGCAACAGCATAATCGTGTTGTTGATACCGTCGTGAATGTTGACCTGCTTCATTTCAGCTTCGTCTAACCTGCAAAAATTCCGCAGCGACAAAACGATGTCGCGCACTCTTTCTGCACCTTGCTGCATAGAATTTAAGACTTTCGGCAAGTCTTCAACTAAATAATCGAGTTCTATTTTTTCTGCTTCCGCTGCAATTTCCGGTATCAATTCGGGACAGTGCTGCCGATAGATGTCGAGCATCCGCATTAAACCTTCCGTATACTCTTTAGCGTGGTGCAAATTGCTGTAGATAAAGCCGATCGGGTTGTTGATTTCGTGAGCTACTCCTGCTACTAACTGCCCCAAAGAAGACATTTTCTCTGTTTGAATTAGTTGAGTTTGAGTGCGCTGAAGTTCCAGCAGGGCAAGTTCGAGCTGTTGGGCTTGATGTCTCAATTGCGCTTGCGACTCGCGCATCGCCACTGTTGACAACTCGTGAATTTGCAACTGAGACAGCAGCAGTTGATGTACGTCTAAAAGTTTGTAAGTTTCGGGTTCTACTTGTACTACAATTGGTTCGTGGATTAGTTCGGGCGATCGCTCCAAAGACTGCCGCACTGCCGTCATAATTGAGGTTTCGCGATCGAGAACCAACATATCAGTTTTAGTAAAGCGGTAGAGTATGAACAAAGGCTGTTGAGAAAATAACTCCAAGCTGTAGGGGCGGCTCATGTGTTCAAAAAAACGCCGCCGCGAAATCATCCCTGTAAACTTTCCTTGCTTAGTGATGATGATGCCGGGAACTAAAGGGTTTGCTTGAAAAATTTTAGCAACTTCGTTCCCCGGACACTCAGACTCTAGGAGAAAGTCGTAGAGGGTTAATTCCTGTAGAGTCGATCGCAAACCAAGCGGCGATTTCAGGGGACTCAACCCGTCATTTTCATACACTGCTCCCTCCTTTGGTAATTGGCAGTAGCGGTTGGATGCTAGTAGTATTGCGTACTATTTGGACTGCATTTTCGACTCTTTTTATAGCTGAAAAATCAACTCTACTCTGCTCGCTCGAATCGAGTTAATTCAGCAAGATTTTTTTGCTTTAAATAGTGCTGGTGTCACCCGAAATAAGCTTGCAGGTTAGATTAATTTAACAGCAGACACCCCTTTGAAACCTGACTGTGTAGTAAATTTTATCTCTCCAAGATTCTACTAATCCGAATATAGCAGTCATAACTATTTTTAATGTTTGATGACATTAATTTGCTTCAGATTGATAGACATCTGCGGCCTGTGGCAGTACATTTGGTATCACCCCTTGCGTAAAATTATATTACAATAAAACAAGACTAGCGACAAATTGGCAGCCGATCGCCCACTTTTATAATTCAGCCAAAACCGGTTTCGGGCAACGGCCAATAAATCTCAATTGTCAGTTTTTTCGCACAAATGCCGATCGCTCTGAACCCGAAGATTGTATTGTAGGTAGTCTTCCAGCCAGGAACACCCGATTCCGAGCAATTTGTCAAGTTCGGCAGCTTATACTTTAGCAGCATCGAGAGTCCAAAGCTTCACCGACGAATCTTTCCCGGCAGATGCTAACGTTGTGCGATCGGGAGTAAAACTCATACTCCACACATCGGCTTGATGTGTCCTAAAATTTTGCAGCAAAGTGCCATCAGGGCGCCAAAGTCTCACCTTACCGTCCATACAGTCCCCTGCGAGCATCTTGCTATCGGCGCTCCAACTGACACTACCCAAACCTGCTGTAGAATCGTCTAGAGTTTTGAGCAACTTGTCGCGGGTGTTCCAAAGTTTCACCTTCCAATCGTGACTCGCAGAGGCAATCATCTCACCGTCTGGCGAGAAAATCCAGCCCCAAACTTCATCTCCGTGTCCTAAAAGAGTTTTCTCAAGTCGAAACTGTTTTTCTCCGCTGCCTTTCCCTAGTTTGAAAGTTCAATCCTGACTGCTGGAAGCCAACATATTGCCGTCGGGACTGAACCTGACTGATGTAACTGGTCTAGTATGTCCTTTTAAAGTTTGCAGCAAAACGCCGCCTGCACTCCAAATCTTAATACTTTTATCATAACTGGCAGTAGCAATTAGTTGGAAGTTGGGCTAAAACTCGCGCTCCAAACTAAATCTAGGTGTCCTTTCAAAATTTGCAGCAAAGTTTCGTCGCGGCGCCAATTTCTGGCAGTATTGTCAAAAATTGTAGAAGCAATTAACTGACTGTCTAGACTGAAAACAACCTCAGTAATTGAATTGCTGTGTCCTGGCAAACTCAAAATCAGCTTGCCGTTTGGCTGAAAAACTTTAACAGTAAAGTTGTCACCCGCACTCACAATTAACTTACCATCTGGGCTGAAATTAGCGGTGTGTCCGTTAGCCAAACGATTGCGCTCTCGGACTACATTTACCGTGCGGAAATTGTAGCAAGATTGACAAATCTTGTGAGTTAGAAATGGCTGTCCTCCCGTCCAAGCTAATATGTGTTTGAGAATTTCTAGGGAATTTTTTATTTTTTAGCCCATCCTTGAGCTAAAAGTATGGCTTCTGCCAAATCAAATCCTTTGAACTAAATGGCGCGCCCTATATAAAACGGAGTTCTGGTTTGGTCAGAGATTAAATTTTGAGGAGTAGCGAATCCAAATAAGGCAAAACTCAGGCGGTTCTATTCGGGATTTTCGGCGCGTTTGTTGTAGCAGCCGCGCAACATTGCAAAAAAGTCGTCGCTGGAGAAGTTGAGGGAGAGAATACTGTCTATTTCATCGATAAAAATAACGATATTGCGATCGCTCGAAGCAAGCAATACCTGTTCGATAAATTCATTTAATCTGACGACTGGCGGCAAGTGTTCTCGATCTCGCCACCAAGTCCTGACATTCATTTTAATTTTAAGGCTGTTGCCGAGAGTGGCTGTAAAGCCCGCCTACCAATACACGGGAGTGATTTGGGCAGTGCCAATTCCTGTGATGTCAACAATCCCGCCGGCGGTGTTTTCTGCTTGCAAGCGGCGTGCTATTTGCACCCGCAGACTCGATTTTCCCATTTGCCGCCCGGTGAGCACGTAGCACAATTCGCTTGCTTTTAACGAGTCGTAAAGTTCGCGATCGGCTGATCTGGTGACGTAGGTAGGAGCATTCGCCGGTCAACTGCCGCCAACTTGATATTCAAATTCTGTTGCTGGCAAATCGCACACGGAGCATCAAGGAGAAGCTGAAGGAAATAATTCTATTTTACCTGAGATATTGCACCATTTTCAATAAGCCTTTTACGGGCGGGCTAGAAGAGCAAAGGGCCCACAAGAAAATTTACTCTTTGTGGAACGGGCCAAAGAGCCCGTTCAGCGAGAATAGTGCAATCTATGAGTTTTAGCCAACTTTTCCCCAACCTCCATTTCAATTTGAGAAAGTTGCTTTGGTTGCGATAATATTTCGATCGTTATTACTTCTCCTTCTCCTTGATTTTAGGCAATTCTCATTAGAAACTCTAAGATGTTGATTTGAGGAACCTTGGGGGCTCTGATTTTTTTGGGCGATCGCACTGAGCTAAATTGAACTGATATTTGAGGAAAGTAAGCGACGGTTTCCATGTGCGAGTTGCCCAGCTAGATGTGCTAACCATATAAACGGCCCGACGATCGTACTTTCAGTACAATGTCAGTATTTCAACCTGCACACCAGTTGAGTCTGACTCTGTGAGAGTGTGAATGTCCCTCTTATCCTTTGGCTGTATGGATTGGAGGTTTTTGAAGGGTGAGGCGGTGCCAGGCCCAGAGGCAGACAGTTAACCAAGCGGCACAAGGAAAGTCGGCCGCTAACGCCCGCGCAGGAAGGATTTTAGGCTCTCGCCATCAAAGAGCAAGAGAGAAAAGCACGACAGCACCAGCAGCAATATCACCCAAAAGAATGATTGATCGACAAAAAGTTGCGTGTTATAATTCTCAATAATTCTATACAAAAATACTTTTACCTAAAAGGAGAACAAAAAATGGAGACACCTACAGATCGCCTACAAGAACCGGTCGGGACAAGAGAACTCGAGTCAATACCTGTATCTGAAAAAGTTTCTGCCGACAAAGTTACTCAGGTTAATTTTGAAACGACTCCTTTAGAAACCCCTGCTTATACTCAGGAAAAAGTTAGCGTCGAGGAGTTGAAGATTAACGGCAACGAGTTGGTTGCTAAAGTTAAAGAACTGATTCACGAAGGCAATATCCGCCGCATCATTATCAAAAATGAAGAAGGACGGATATTGGTAGAAGTTCCACTGACGGTGGGAGTAGTCGGCGGAGTCATCGGTGCGGCTTTGTTTCCAGTCATTGCAGCAATAGGAGCCATAGGTGCATTGGTCGCTCACATGACTATCATCATTGAAAGAACAGAGTAAAAAAAACTCGGTTGTTACTAATGCTGATGTCCGGTTAATTTCCGGTAATAAGGCTTGTTTGTAGTGAGTACGATAGTTCTCTCTTTATGGATGAGAAAAAACTTGCCTTTATTACTACGATTAACCTAATTTTGGTTATCTAACCGGACTTAAACAAATTTCAAGCCCAAACAGAGCATCGAACTGGCTTTAGAAGCAGAGAATACGTCCCAATTTTCGTTTACTCACTTCACAAACGTAAAAGATATCGCTGTTCTAAACGCTTCGAGTGCCTCTGTAAAGGTGTTTAACGGGAATGAGACAAAAACTGAGACAAAAATGGCTTGAAACCTAGAGAGAGACTTTTAGCTCGACAGGGCATAAATCAAGTATTTACAAAGGTTTCAGGCATTTTTAGGTTATGGACATCTTTCCCCTGCGATCGAGAGGTTTTCAGCCCCTTTAGGAGCTTTAAAATGTTTAAGTCCCATTAAAGGTTTATTTGCCCACCTACGTCTTAATCCTCCGCTTAAGGTATACCAGATAATGAAAGTGTAGGCAAAAACACCAAAATTAAATGCCTCATTAAACTGCGTTTATCTCTGACTTGATATTCTTTGAGTCCTCATCATCAGAGCTTCACGATGATAGAAAACTTCGACCGAATTTCTTTGTAAATAGGTCTTTGCTATCTGCTCCCCTGTTACCGTTGAAAAGTCAACATTAGTAATCAAATAATCAATTTCACTGGCTTCATCGAAAATAGCTGCATTCATGACGCTCGCTATTACTTTCTTGTTTGTGTAGTTTGATAACTCGATTTATATTCTGGCTAACCACACCGCAATCGTTTTTTTTACTTGTAGGTAAAACTAGGGAAAGCTTTGTGGGGCAAGGTTTTTGCTAACTCGTCTCCTGGAATATCCTATTTGTCATCTGCTCCTTTTTGAATTATTACTTTTCGATTTTTGGCGATTCGTCCTATGTGTCCTATGTATTTTAATTTCCTTTTCTCTAATTTTTGTAAAAAATTTGTATTATTGCCATACCCAGCATCAATTAGCACTATCGAGGTTTTTTCGCTCCCGAGCTCCCAATAATCCGCCTAAATAGTTTTTAAAATCCCGTTTTTGGGCTTGATGACCAAAGATATCGTCAAATCTTTGACACCATTTATCAAAGCAGGGGGGCATTGCGGCGGGGGTTGTGTCTTTCATTGCTCATTTTTTAGATTTATACGTTTGCAGAGCAGGCATTATAACTCATTTAGCTCGTATTTTTTGTTTAAGTCCCGCGAATTCTATTCCTTTGGGGAACTTGGACAATCACTCTAAGGGTAGAGCCTGGTTAATGCGTTGGGGAGTTAAATTGGATACAAATGAAGGAAAAACCAAAAGTTCTCTAAACTCCTAAGCAGAAAGCTGTTAAGCATTTAAACTCGGTATGACCAAAACGCCAAATGCTTACACCTGAATCTTCACAGTGAGTGAATCGAAAGAACTGATTTCAATGCTGAACCGCTTAGCTCAAGTTTTCAAACTGAAGCATCTCCTACAGACTAATATTTTTTGAATAGTTGTGACGAAGATAATTATGAAACCTAACGAAGAAAATAGCTCTAGCCGTGAAATTCATCAAGAAGTTCACACAGATGCAAGTAACGGTCACGTCAGTACAACGCGAACTACTACAAGTGTTCCGAGTACAGCGGCGAAGGCTTCTAAAGAAGCAGCTCATCACCAAGGTTACGTACAGGGTGAAATGGCGGAAAACCACCGCCAAGTTGAAGTCCAAGAAGTCCGCGACAATCAGAATGCTGGTCGCGGGTTACTGTTAGGGATTCTTCTTGCTTCTTTGACCGGCTTAGTTCTGGGCAGTATATATTACTTTAATCGGGGTGAGGAGGCTCCTACTCCTACTGCTGCTCCTGTGATTGTTGTACCGAAATCGAATCAGCCTTCAGCAACACCTGCTCCGACTCGGACTATAGAGAGAGAAAAAACGATCATTGAAAAGATTGTTCCGGTTCAACCATCTCCCGTTCAAAAGGCTACGCCTGCTCCTCAACCAAGTGCAGCTCAAAAGGCTACTCCGGCTCCTCAACAAAGTCCGGCTCCCAATATCAATATTACAATTCCAAATTCACAGCAGCAAGATGCACCCGCTCAGCAAGCAGCGCCGTCTCCATCTTCGCCGTCAAATAATACCAATACTACGGTTCCGAATTCGGAGAACGAGCCAGCTACCACTCCGCCAACTCCAGCACCTGAGAGTTCAGCTACTCCATCTCCAACTCCAGATGATGGCGCTTCTGGAGCAGGTACCAGCGGCGAAACTAATACGCAAAGCCAGACCGATTCTAATCCTACGGGTACGGCTGTACCTGATAGCAACCCCGGCGCACAGGGTGCACCTGGTTCACAGCCATAGAAGTTGGATGTCTAATTAGTCCGCCTGGGGTTCAAACCCCAGACTCATAGCTAAAGTCCTTTAAAGAGGACTTTTTTTTATGGTTTAAATGAATATTTCTTCAATCATAGGCGATCGGGCATCTTGCGTTGTATTTTTTGGGCGGGCGGGACACCCCACAAGAATTTCATCCAACTTGACTGTAAAATTTAGACGCGCCTGGGCTTAGCGAGATTAGCGGAACTCAGACAAAAACTGAGGCGAAAATGGCTTCAAACCTAGATCAAGAGAGACTTTTAGCTCTAATAAGCATAAATCTAGTATTTACAAGGGTTTCAAGCATTTTTAGCTCATCGACCTCTTTCCCGCGATCGAGAGGTTTTCAGCCCCTAAAGGGGCCTTAAAATGTCTAAGTCCCACTAACCGGAGATCGTGGCTGAACTCAATAAACCAGGTTTCTGCGATCGCGAACTTTTTCAGATTGTGCTAACCTCTCCTAAGAAAGAGTTTGGTGAGCTAATTTAACTTTCCCTAAAGCCATCTTCCTGCTGTCAAAGAGTTTCATCACCCCAGAGGAGATCGTGTCGATTACATCGGGAGAACAGTAAGACAGAAACTCTTCCGACGAATTAGGGTCGGCAAAAAAATCTTGAGCTTTCTTCAAAAAATTTTCAGTTTCAGCAAAGCCGATAGATTTGATAATAAACGTAGCTACGGGAGAGTTTTTAATATCATAGCGAGATTCTTGATTTCGTCCTATTGCTAACAAATTTAAAACCTCTCTTTCTAATTGACTTTCTAATGGGTAGGCGCTCTGTTGTTTGGGCAAGTAATCCTCCAAAACCGCTGTTTTAGATCCGGGTGCGCGCAATTCTCCCATCATAGTTGAAAGCGGAATATCCCGCCCCAAGCGGTAGGAAAGAGCTTCTAAAATGGCGATTGTAATTAGCTTGATAGCCAGATAAAGTTTAGCAACTTCGATATTTTTTCGAGTTCTGGCAATCAGGTTAGCGTAGGTTGCATCATCCGGCTCTTGCCTAAACTGCTGGAAAACCAGTTCTGGTTTGAGGAACTTCAAAAATCCTTCCATTTTTTGCAGAGACCTGCGATATTCGACAACAGTATAGGTATTGGTCTGGCTCAATTCGTGGTTGGTTTCTGGCATCAAGTTCCAGGTATTGTCTAAGAAATTAGAGGACTTGGGAGAGGCAAAATTCTCTACATCACGATTTGCTAACCTGACCGCTCGCTTGACAATTTCTACGGTTTGGGCATCGCTCCATCCCAATTTAAAATCGCGGTTCGCACTTACCAAACGCTGGTACAAAAGTTCGATCGCACTCAAACCACTGGGCGAAAGCGGACGAAAAGGAATAGTAGCTTCGATGCAAGAGGCGATTTCGGCGATCGTACTAGCTGGCAAAAAAGGCTCTAAACATTTGGCAGCAATAACGGCACTCAAAAATTCGTTTTGGCCGCCAAACGGAGAGAGAGCCTTGCCGGGAATAAACCCAAATACTGAGGCCACTAGGTGATACATGGCATCGTTGGGCAGTTCGGTTTCATCTCTAATAACTAACTGCGATCGCACCTCTTTGACAAAAGGACAAAGGGCGCTACTAATATTGAAACTGACACCCTGATCGACTTGCACGTACACGAGGTCGTGAAACAGCGCAGCCAGCACCTCGATCGGATCGACTGACCCCCCGACCTCAAAAATGTGTTCCGACGTGTGAAAGTAGCGCCAAGGCCCTCTCATCGTTTGAATGATGAGCTCAGCTATCTCCTCCAGCATCGGAATCTCTACTCGACCTCTCAATTGCTCGATCGAGCTTACCAAGCAATCCAAGCACCGTTTTTGTTCTCCCAAAAGCTCCATTTACGCACCTCCAGTGCATTCCCTGATTGTCTTGCGTTTGATTGCATGGTATCAAAACACGCTGCCATCCTGCCATGATTCGTCACTCAAAAATTGCAAATTTTAGGGAAAAAGAGGGAGAGGGGGGAGGGAAAGAGGGAGAGGGGGGGATGGGGAGAGAGGGAGAGGGAGAGAGAGGGAGATAGGGAAATTAAATATTAAAAATTCTGCATTTGTGGAGATTCGGGCAACTTGGGCGAGCGGTATCATAAATTACAGTCAACCTGAGAAAAAGTTGGTAAAGCCTTGATGAATTTTTGATGAATTTTTGACAAAAGCTGTGGGTGGGTGGCGGGCAATTCAGCTTTAAGCTGCTGCGGTGTAAATGCTGCGTCCAGCCTCAGAATAACATTCGTAGACTTGCTGGTAAACCTCTTGACATTTGCGCTGATACGCTTCGATTGAGTAGCTTTCGGGCAGCCCATCTAAAATTTCCTCGATCGCCACTTTAACTGCTGCCTTGGTTTGCTGTCGCCTGCGCCAATCTAACACTAATTTTTCTTGTTTGAGGGTTGATAAAAGTTCCTTTGCTACTTTCTTGATTTCGTGCTTTTCTTTTTCGTTAAAGTAATAGCTGGTTTGGTCAATAAGTCAGAAATCGCTAATTCTTCCTCTGCCCAGTTCTCGGATATTGCACGTTTATCCTCAAAGTTGATTTCTTGGGCAAACTCCACCAAATCGGCAAATAATGTCTCGACATTGCGATAACTGCTGTTGTATTCATCAATCTGTTGCTGGAACTTGTCTAAGTAATTGATCCGGGTTTTGGTGAGGCGTAGCATCTGGGTTAGTTGGCTGCTAATTATGCCTTTGAGTTTCTCTGTTTCGGTGTGTTTGTAACTCGATGCAAACAGGGCTTTGAGCCAGAAATTATATCAGCATGAAGGTGGGTAAAAGCTTCACAGCTTCTGAATTCGGGAAAGAGATTTCTGTAATAGCTAGAATACTCATCAATCAATTTCAAAGTCGAATTAGCTTGGCGAGGCTTAACCATAGACCCAGCTCAGCTTTGAGAGATTTTAGTCTATTATACTCGGACGCTTTGTGACAGAAGAGCGATACCACAAGAGTTTTGAATTTTTTTATGTCGGGAGGGTTAGCGATCGCCCTCGCCAAGTCCAGCCCCAACCGGTTTCTGTTTTAGCTGAATAGCCCTTGCTGTGAGTGCGGACTTGCTATCGCCTGGAAGTCTCTGGGGGTAAAGCTTTTCCATTTGCTCGATCTGGTTTTTCTTTAAACCTTGAAGGTTGCCGTAGATAAGTCTTTCGTCGCTTAGATAGAGTTTATTTACTATTTTGGCTTGACTTCGCCCTTGAGTGCATTTACTCCAAAAGTATTGCAGTTTTCAGGGTTAGTCGCTAGAATAGCCAAACTGTCAAGTAAAATCATCCCAACAACGAGACAGACATTTCCGATATCCGCTTATGACCATTGCCTATACTCCACCTTGGCTGCTGAACAACGGCATATTAATGACGTTGTACACCGCATTAAGGGCTAGTCGCGGTTGGGAAAAGACGATCCCTTACCCAGAGCCCCCTTACCGAGAACACATCTTTACTGGTGCCTGTGGAGTCCCGATTTTCGGCTGGGTTGCCATCCCCGAAAATCCCCGATATACCATTGTCGGCACTTACGGCATTACTGGCGATCTGGATAATCAATGGTTTCTGAGGCTACTAGGCCGTAAAGCCTATGCTCAAGGCTGTGCAGTGGTATTATTTGACTGGCGAGCTCACGGCAAAACAGCCAAACTCTCTCCCACCCTGACTTCTGATGGCCTATACGAAGGCGAAGATTTCGTTCGGATTGCTGCCGCTGCTAAAGAAATGGGATGTCCCGCGCCTTTTTGGTTCACGGGTTATTCCCTGGGCGGACAATTAGCCTTGTGGGCCGTAAAATCAGCTCAGACGATCGCAGATTGGGGGCCTGACTTAGGACTCGAAGAGTCAGAACTAGCAGGCGCGGCGGTGATTTGCCCCAGCTTGGACTCGAACCGTTCTCTGTCTTATCTAGTTAAAGATGAGTGGGGGAAATTTTTAGAAAAAGCGATCGCGCGACAGTTAAAAAAACTAGCAAAAAAGATCGCTAAGGCACATCCAGGGGCGATCGATCCTGCCGCTATTGAACGCGCCAACAGCATTTGGGGCTTTGACCATGAACTGGTAATTGGCCCGTTAGGTTTCTCCTCTGTGGAAGAATACTATGACGCTAGCAGCGCTCTACACATTTTGCCTCACCTCAAAAAACCCACTTTCATCCTCTATGCAGCGGACGATCCGATGTTTGACCCGGTGCTTGTCCCTGAGTTGCAAGCCATTAGCGCGAACAATCCTGCCTTAGAATTAGTGGTGACAGCCTACGGCGGTCATGTTGGGCATATCAGTAGTAAACGTTGTCAGCATCAATTTGCTGATAGCGATCGGTGGTGGGCATGGAATCGGATTTTACAGTGGTTCGATGCCTTGAGTGTTGATTAAGATTATCAAATAAAATTTGAACACTCCTCGGCAATAGTTGCGGGGAGGAAAGGATTAGGGGGTTTAATCCCTCCAGTCCAGAACCTTAAAACTATTTTGCAAAAACACCAGACATCTGGGCACAAGCTGAATGGCTTACTGGGACTCAATTGTGCATAATTTGCACAGCCGCTTGATTTCACGATTTGACGACAGCATCAGGATTAGAAACAATTTTAGTTAAAAACTGGTGAATAAATATCGATTAATTTATTCGTTTTTTTGAGAATTGTGTCAGCTATTAACTAGGTAAAACTAAAGCTCATACTCTCAATCTAATCAAACCGCAAATTGCGATAATTACTGTCTCGTAATGCCTTTTTCTTAACCCAATTTTTTATTGAGCCACTCGAAACCAGCATTCCCCCAGCACCACAAGCCGGGTCTAAAATTCCCCCGCAATTCGGCTCTATTACATCGACAATCAGCTTTACCAGTGAAATTGGAGTAAAAAACTCTCCGCCTTTGGGCCCTTCTTTTTGAGCAAAATTCCCAGGAAATACTGATAAAATTTCCTAAACGCATCTTCATTAATATTTGCTCGGGGAATTCGATTTAAGATTTTCAACAACTCCCGCAAAATCTGTTTTTCCAAGCTGTAAAAATTTCTAGGCCAAGCGCCGCCCAGTTGCTCATTTTCATCTGCTTTCGCCTTCATCGCCGCATTAATCGCACCGCCAATATTCTCTGCTTCCGGGCGATCGATCAAATAATCGTGCGCGGGCAATTTCCGGCAAATAAAGCGCCCAAGAGTGCGTGGTAATCCGCCTTACCCACGGTGCGCCGCCTGCAACTTCCCGCTGCTATTTCCCCAGAAACCAGGGCAAACTTATAGTCAGCATAGAGGAGAAAAACCAACCCCAAAACGGGGACGGAATATTGCGAAGGCTTGAGTTTAGAGTTGGCCGGCTCGTTCGTCGGCTGCTTCCCAAAGGCGTTTTTCGAGTTCGGTGTAGAAGGCTTGCATTGTTAGTGTTATCTTCCACGTCCTTGATAGATTCCCTCGTCCTCGGCAACAACAAACAGCACCGCCTCGTACAAACCCTTATTTGAGTTTAGATACGAGCGATCGCATCAAAACCAAAGAAACCCGGTTTTTGGCCGTTGCTGTCGGTGGTAACGAAGTATTTTCGTAAAACACCCGGTTTCTGACTGCCTGCGCGTCCAACCAAAGAAACAAAGAAACCGGGTTTTTGGCCGTTGCTGTCGGTTTTAACGAAGTATTCTCGTCCAAAACCCGGTTTCTGAGTACCCGCGCGTCGATTTTCAGCTTTTAGAGAGAGGTAAAAACTCGCCCGATCGCTACACTATGATTAACTAGGAACTCAGCAATTTGGGAGAAGAGGTGAATTGAAATTCGTGTCCGACCCGCGAATAACAGTCAAAATCCGCAAAATGAAAGAGCGGGTGCGGTGGCAAGAACAGTCGATCGTCGATCGGGGAATCGACCAAACTCGGATGGTTTTAGAATCTCAAACCACCGACTCTCCAGAGTTTTCGTTTTTAGTCGCAGGCGACAGCGGCACGGGCAACCACCGCGGCCACAATCCCCAGCGGCAAGTGGCCGAACTGATGCTCTCGGAGCGCGAAAATTGCCGTTTCCTCATCCACACGGGCGATGTCGTTTATCTCGTCGGTTCCAGCGAATATTACTTGCAAAACTTTATTCGCCCCTACCGAGAATTTATAGTCGGCGGCGAGCAACCCTCTCGGATTGCCCACGATCGCATGGTGTTTAACTTTCCGTTTTTACCCGTACCGGGAAACCACGACTATTACGACTTGCCCATAGTCTACGGCCTTCTGTCGGCGACAGCTTTGCCGCTGCGCCGGCTGTTGGGTTCCAAGTTGGATCTCGATGTCGGCTGGCACGGTTCCGATCGCGGAAATACCTACGCTAAAGCCTTTCTCGACTACCTCAAAGCTCACAAAATGCCGGGAGATCTCGATCGCCACCTAGACGCCCACTACACCGCCAGCACCAGCACCGGCCGCTGCCTCCGCTACCAACCCGGACGCTTTACCCGCTTACCCAACCGCTATTACACGTTCCGCAGCGGCGGCATCGACTTCTTTGCCCTCGACTCCAACACCTTCAACGAGCCCTTGCCGATCCCGAAAACCAAACAGGGCGACATTCGCCGCCAGAATTTGGAACTCGATCGGCAGAAGTTGGAACAAGAAAAATTGGCAATGCTCGAAATCTGCGCTCGGCTGAACCCCCAAATTCCCGAGGAAGCCGAACAGCTAGACGACTTGGCAGCCAAATTAGAGCAAGTTGACGAAATCCTGATGGATATTGACAAACAACTGTCCCCCGACAAAACAGCTACAGACGTTGAACAGCTCGAATGGCTGAGAAAAAGACTGATTGCGTCTTGGGCTGATTCCGAGGTGCGGGGGCGGGTAATTTACCTGCACCATCCCCCCTACGTGACGGAGGCGACAAAGTGGAATCAAGCTCAAACTTTGGCGGTTCGGTTGCGATTGCGCGAGGTACTCGACGGGGTAGCCGATGCAGTTGGGGAGGCGGCGCTGGGGCGTCCGCTAGTAGATTTGGTGCTGACCGGCCACGCTCACTGTTTGGAATACCTGCGGACTGGGGATACCGGACACGGCGACTCTGGGATTAATTGGATTGTCTGCGGGGGAAGCGGCCACAGTCTCCGCCGCCAGCGCCCGGAAGGGCCGGTGTTGCAGGAAGCATCAAGTCCAGAAGCTTATCGCTCGGCGCGCGAGGGCGGGCGATCGCAAAAAGACTCTCGGCGGATAGCGGAATCTTTGCTATTTGTCGGCCGCAGCGGTCAAGGTTCCCACAAACGCCGTCCTTATTCGTGTTTGCGGATTGATGTTCTCGATGGGTGTCCTCCCAAGTTTCGCATCCGACCTTTGGTTGTCGAACGATTTGAGGGGAAATGGCACGAGATCTCGATCGAACCTTTTGTGATTTAACTTTCGTTTTTCTGTAAGTCTCGATCCCCCTGAAAAAGGTGGACTTTGATCGATTCCAGTTCCCCCCTTTTTTAAGAGGGGTTAGGGGGGATCGAGAGCCGAATGCTCTATCAACTTAATTCAGGACAAAAATTCCATGATTGCTAATTTAACCGCCACCGGCTGGGAAATTATTTACCACCGCGCCCACGCTTTGCTCGCGGCGCAACTTGGCGGAGAGTGGAAGCGCTCGAAATCTCCGGTTCGCCTCTACGAAACCATAGCGGCTATTTCGCATCACGATGATTTGGAGAAAGAGTGGGAAGAAAATATTTTGACTGAAGCGGGCGCGCCCTTTGATTTTACCTTGCAGACGGAAACCTCTCTGCCGAAAATTAAAGCCATGACGCAGAATGCCCTATATCGCGGTCGCTGGGTAGCAATGCTGATTTCTATGCACATGACCTTTCTCAACGAAGGAAAGCGGGGAGAGTCGAAGGAACTCGATGAGTTTTTGGACGAACAACTGGAAAATCAAAAAAAATGGCGCAAAGAGTTGCAAGTTTCCGAGAAAGATGCTAAGGCAGCTTATGCTTTTTTCCAGTGGTGCGATCGGCTATCATTAATTCTTTGCAGCCGCGAGTTACCCGCCGGAGAACGAGCTTTAGAAATTAGTGTCGGCCCGGACGGTAAGCGCTACGATATTGTACAGAACAGCAACGAACTTGTGACTGTAACTCCTTGGCCTTTTGAAGACGATAAGTTTACTGTTAACGTCGAAGCGTGCCATTTGGATAAAGTCAAGTTCGACAGCAACCAGGAAATTAAGGAAGCGCTGCACAAAGCTCCCCGCGAAGTCTTAGAGTGGACTTTTGTCAAGTCTTAATTAAACCTCTAGCAAAAATACTGCACCGTTCTAGGTTTGTAGGGAGAACTTCAGCCACTCGATTTTTATGAGGACTGAAGTTCTCACTACAAACCAATTTGATTGTTGCCGATTGAACGGACATAATATTATCAATGAGCCATCACCAATTACCGATTACCCATTACCAATTACCAAATATGAAACGTTCAGCCTGTCTAATTTTCAATCCCGTCGCCGGCAACAGCGACCCCGACCAAGACTTAGCTAGAATTCAGGAACTTTTAGAGCCTTTTATTGACTTAGACATTCGGCTGACAACCCGAGAATTAGATGCAGATCAAATCGCCCGCGAAGCAGTTGCTAGGGGAGTTGAAGCAATTATTGCTTCCGGGGGCGACGGCACATTATCCGCAGTGGCTGGGGCGATTGTGGGCACAAATATTCCTTTAGGAATTATTTCGCGGGGAACGGCGAATGCTTTTGCTAATGCTTTAGACATTCCGAATACAATTGAAACCGCCTGCGCAACTATTTTTGGAGGGTTGACGCGGGTGGTGGATGCGGCGATTTGCAACGGTGAAATGCCGATGGTTTTGTTAGCTGGAGTGGGTTTTGAGGCGGAAACCGTCGAACTAGCCGATCGCGACATGAAGAATCGCTGGGGAATGCTGGCTTACATTCTATCGGGAATTAAACAGTTAAACAATTTAGAAAGATTTGAAGCGGAAATCGAAACCGAAGATAAAATTATCAGCCTTACTGCTGTCGCCGTGACAGTGGCGAATGCAGCGCCGCCTACTTCGATTTTAGCTCAAGGGCCTGCCGGAATTATTTTTGATGACGGCTTGCTGGACGTGACGCTGGTGGCGCCTCAGAATAAAGCTGGGGCGATCGCAGCTTCTTATCATCTATTGCAAACAGCTTTGAGCGGGAATGCTACGGATCGCGACGACATCGGTTATTTGCGGGCAAAAAAAGTAACAATTAGTGCCGATCCGCCTCAAAAAGTGGTTGTAGACGGCGAAATCATCGGCATGACTCCAGTTTCTATTGAGTGCGTTCCGGGAGGTTTAACTATTTTTGTACCGCGAGTTGAAGAAGAGCCCGTGGTGGAAAAACTCAGCGGTTTAGCGGACATCGAAATTACATTGAAACCCTTAGATGAAAATTTTTAGCAATACAAACAATAAGAAAGACCGCCCGGGCGGTCTTTCATTTTTAGGCGTCTAAAATTTGGCGAATGCGGCGCTCCAAACGTTCGAGATCGAGTCCGCCTTCATCGCGGCTGATGCGGCGCACGGTGACGTTAACATTGCTCAAATCTGCCAGCAAATCTTGGAGGATTTCTTGTTGCTGCCTAGCTTGAGTTATTTCGCGCGGTTCCTGCACGAGGTCGCGGATGATGGTGTCTTCGGCTCGCGAAGCAACGATCGGGTCTGCTTCGCCATCTATATGCACGAAAGTGCGCCGACCGGGCCCCCGTTCTTCTTCAATTGGTATTACTGCTGTTACTCGATCGGAGCGTACATATTTGCCAAATCCCAGGTGGACTAAGACAGAAGATTGTATTTTCATAGATAGCAAGATTTATTTGTTAGTTATCTATATTTTAACTTTTAAAAATATGATTTGACAACTAAATGAGAGCTATTGCTAGTACAATATTGGTGGGTTTTTTCGGGTGTTTTATAGTTGTCATATTTAGTAAAAAATGCTAATATTTTGCGATCTGCGAGCATTCCGAGATTCGTACAATCCGACAGTCCGGCGGGGGTTTTAATCCCTGTCGGACTGTCGGAATATGGCAAATCTCGGACTGTTAGATTACTGTGGGAATATGGCAAGTCTCGGATTGTGCGAATCTCGGACTGTCAGTGCGCGACAGTTGGCTGATGGGTTAACATAAAATTAGAGCAGTTTGCGATCGCCCGCAACACATTTCAGGGAAACAGCCTACCGATTTGAGATTTGAGCATTACAACCGCGGATAAACAGGAAGACCTCCATGATCCCAATTAGTATCGACTTAGTTATCAGTCTGCTGACTGCAATTCCCATCGCTTCCATCAAAGACAAGCTTCAGCGCAACGAAGCTGTCATCAAATTATTAAAAAAATTCAACATCGAACCCGACGCGCCGCCAGCCGATTTCGCGGGAGTCTATGTTTATACTTTAGTAGAGTATGGCGCTGGGAAACCCAAGCAGATTTTAGAACTATTTCGGCAACCAGAGATTAAAGAAGCATTTCGCAAAGCCTTCGAGTCCGACAGCCCAGCTATGCTGGTGAAAGCAGGCGAAGAATATCTCAGCCAGTCTGCTTTAGGCCAAGAAATTCGAGATTTAGGCATTGACCCCAGACGGGAATTCATGGCATTTGCAGCCGTGTTTATGGAAGTAGCAAAGCGGACGCGGACGCTGGGAGATGTGATGGTGGGAAATGCGATCGCCTCTTTGCAAAAACGCCTATCTATGGTACTCGATCGCATCGACCGCCTCCCCACTATCGAAGGAATCCGCACCGAATTTGCACGACTGGAAGCTGAAGATTATCCCGCACTTCCCGCCGCCGCATCAACTAATATTCAAAAGTCTCAAGCTTTTATTTTATCACAACAAGTTCGCGGCTGGTTTGAGACATTAAGTTATAAGTTTGAAACCTATCAAATCTCGGAAGATAACTATTTTGAATGGATTATCAATGTTCCTGTCAGACGCAATCGCTACGATCGCATTTTAGTGCGCGGAATTGCCGGAGAAGCGGGACTCAGAGATATCTCTGCCTTGCGCGAATCTGTAGCAAAACAGCGCACCGATGAAGGTTGGTTAGTCACCGCTCGCCGCATCAGTCGCGCCGCGCGGGATGAAGTAAAGAAAGCCGAAAATCGCGATCTAGCTTGCTATACCTTCGATGAATTGCTCGACCAAGATGCCGATTTTACCGCTTATCTGGATTGGCTAGAAACTGAAATAACCAGCCGAGGAATTGATACCAAATATGTGCCGCTAGCCTGTACGAAAGAAGAAATTGACCCCGATACTCAGCGCAAGATAGGCGTGAGTCATTATGGCGATCGAGATGGCTGGATCGAAGGTTATATTGACCTGTGGTTAGATGACCCAGTTAAAGAACATATTTCAGTTTTAGGAGAATTTGGGACGGGGAAAACTTGGTTTGCGATGCACTATGCTTGGATGGCGCTGCAACGCTACCGAGATGCTCAAAAGCGCGGCTTAGAACGTCCGCGTTTACCGTTAGTAATTCCTTTGCGAGATTACGCCAAAGCAGTTAGTGTCGAGTCGCTATTTTCCGAGTTTTTCTTTCGGAAACACGAGATACCTTTAGCGGGTTATTCGGCCTTTGAACAACTTAATCGCATGGGTAAATTTCTGCTGATTTTCGATGGTTTTGATGAAATGGCCGCTAAGTGCGATCGGCAACAAACCATCGACAACTTTTGGGAACTAGCAAAAGCCGTCGTTCCCGGCGCCAAAGTCATCCTCACTTGCCGTACCGAACACTTTCCTGAAGCCAAGGAAGGACGGGCATTGTTAAATGCAGAACTGCAAGCATCAACAACAAATTTAACAGGCGAAACTCCCCAATTTGAAGTATTAGAACTAGAAAAATTTAACGACGAGCAAATTCGGCAAGCGCTGTCATTTCAAACAGAAGCCGCGACAGTGGAAAAAGTGATGGGAAACCCGCAGTTATTGGATTTAGCGCGTCGCCCGGTGATGACCGAGTTAATTTTGGAAGCATTGCCCGATATTGAAGCTGGAAAACCAGTAGATATGTCGCGGATTTATCTGTATGCGGTGCGGCGGAAGATAGAGAGAGACATTAAAGCAGAACGCACTTTTACTTCTTTAGCAGATAAGCTTTACTTTTTGTGCGAACTGTCTTGGGAAATGCTGTCTACCGACCAAATGAGCCTGAATTATCGCGGTTTTCCCGATCGCATTCGCAGCTTGTTTGGTTCGCTCGTGCAAGAGGAAAAAGACTTAGACCACTGGCACTACGACATGATGGGTCAAACGATGCTAATCCGCAATGCTGATGGGGATTATACTCCGGCGCACCGTTCGTTGTTAGAGTTTTTTGTCGCTTATAAATTTGCAGCGGAATTGGGAGTTTTGGCCGCAGATTTTACCGAATTAGTTGAGCCTGAACAGTCTTGTGTCAATCCTGATGCAGCGCCTCGATCGTACACTTGGTCTAATTATTGTCGGCTTCAGGCCCAGAAGAGAAATAACAACGAACTTATCGCACCTTTAAAGGGATTTGTTGCTGAAGATTTAGGTCAACTTCTTCAGAGTTTCGGACAAGCGCCGCTGACTAAAGCAGTTATGGATTTGTTGTTACCGATGTTGGATGCAATTTCTCCCCCCTTGTTAAGGGGGGCCGGGGGGGATAGTGACGATGCTAGCCAGGAGAGATCCCCCCAACCCCCCTTAACAAGGGGGGCTTTAGAGAAGTCGCCCCTACTCGAAATTATAGAAACAACACGGGGGAAAAGTGAAAGTGAAGTAGGTTATGTGGGAGGGAATGCGGCGACGCTGTTGTTAAAAAAGAACAAGACTGCTTTAGAAGGAAAAGACCTCTCTAGTGCCGTTATTTTAGGTGCTGATTTTACAAATGCTAGTCTGCGCCGCGTCAATTTTGCTGAAGCGAATTTGACTAATTCTACTTTTACTAAAATCTTCGGCAGCGTGCGATCGGTAATATTTAGTCCTGATGGCAAACAGTTAGCTACAGGTGATAGTGATGGTGTAGTTCGCTTGTGGGAATCTAGCAGTGGAAGAGAAATATTGACCTGTAAAGGACATACCAACGTGGTGGAGTCTGTCGCCTTCAGTCCTGACGGTGAGATACTGGCTAGCGGAAGTTATGACAAAATAATCAAGTTATGGGATGTCAAAACTGGTGAATGTTTAAAAGTGTTGCAGGGACATACGGAATCAGTAATGTGTGTCACCTTCAATCCTGATGGAAATATACTCGCTAGTGGGAGTTTCGATCGCACGATAAGGTTATGGGATATCCGCACGGGTGAATGCCTCAAAACTTTGCCAGACCATACTAAAGTTGTATTTTCAGTTGCTTTCCATCCTGCTGGTGAAATACTTGCTAGTGGAAGCGGCGACAAAACAGTGAGGCTGTGGAATATCGGTAGCGGTGAATGTCTTAAAATTTTGTACGGTCATAAAAACGTGTTTTCAGTTGCTTTCAATTATGCTGGTGAAATACTTGCTAGTAGTAGCGACGACGAAACAGTGAGGCTGTGGAATATCGGTAGCGGTGAATGTCTTAAAATTTTGGAGGGACATTTCGATAAAGTACGGTCAATAGCCTTCAGTCCAAATGGCGAAATACTCGCTAGTGGAAGTCACGATCGAACAGTGAAGCTGTGGGATATCCGCACTGGTGAATGCTTGAATACTTTGCAAGAACATAACGATCGAATAGGGTCAGTCGCCTTCCATCCTGCTGGTGAAATACTTGTTAGTGGAAGCGGTGACCAAACGCTGAAGCTGTGGGATATCAACACTGCTGAATGCTTGAATACACTGCAAGGGCATAGCACTCAAGTAAGGTCGATCGCCTTTAGTCCCAACGGTGAAATGTTTGCCAGCGCCGATGACGAACAAACAGTCAAGCTGTGGGATGTCAGCAGCGGTGAGTGCCTCCAAATTTTGCACGGGCATCTCGATCGGGTAAACTTAGTTGCCTTCAATCCTTCGGGTCAAATACTTGCCAGCGCTAGTTATGACCAAACACTGAAACTGTGGGATATTCGCAGTGGTGAATGCCTTCATACTTTGCCAGAATTTGGCAATGAAACACTATCGATAGCCTTCAGCCCAAATGGTGAAATACTTGCTAGTGCAGGCTACCAAACGGTGAAGCTGTGGGATATCGGTACAGGCGAATGCCTCAAAACCTTGCAAGGGCATAACACTTTATTATACTCGGTTGCCTTCAGTCCTTTGGGCGAAATATTTGCCAGTACAGGTTATGACGGAACGGTGAGGCTGTGGGATATCCATACTGGTGAATGCCTCCAAATCTTGCAGGGGCATACTGATTGGGCACGCGCGATCGCCTTTAGCCCGAACGGTGAAATACTTGCCAGTGGAAGTGTGGATCAAACAGTAAGACTATGGGATATCAACAGCGGTGAATGCCTCAAGATTTTTCACGGGCATACTGATTGGATAAGTTCAGCGGCCTTTAGTTATTCGGGTGAAATAGTTGCTAGTGGAAGTGTCGATCACACGGTAAGATTATGGGATATCCGTACAGATCAATGTCTGAAAATTTTGCAAGGTCATACCAATAGAATTAACTCTGTTGCATTCAAATCAAACGATCAAATTATTGCTACTTGTAGTCAGGATGGCACAATTAGGCTGTGGGATTTTCAGACTTGTGAGTGCCTCAAAATATTGAAAAGTGACAGACATTATGAAAACATGAATATTGCAGGAGTTACGGGTTTAACGGAAGCTGAGAAAGCCACGCTCAAAGCTTTAGGGGCTGTGGAAAATTAATCATCGCAAAGGACGAACTATGCAGTCAGCAATACGGATTACAAGCAAAGTTCTTGCAGGAAATAAACTTGAAATTCAAGTGCCGCCTGGATCTGTGGGCGAAGAGGTTGAAGTGTTTGTGATTATACCAGAAAAGCCTCAAGGTGGGCGGCGTAAAGTGTTGGAATTGCTTACAGAAATCCGCAGCCGTCATGTTTCCAGAACTGTTGAAGAAATTGACCGGGAACTAGAAGAAGAAAGAAACTCATGGGACAACTAAACCTACCATGCTTCATCGGAATTGATATTACCCATAATTAGGACACGGCAGTGCCGTGGCCCTACAATTAATCGGGCGAGGGTTACATTTCTCATCGAGGAAAATCGATGATTTTGGGGTAGGGAAACGGCATTGCCGTGTCCTCCGTTACTAGAGTTATCCGAACAGAACTTACGCACAGGTGGTCAGAAACCGGGTTTTTTCGATAATACTTCGTTGAGGCCAGCAGAAACAGCCAAAAACCCGGTTTCTAAAGTAGCCTACTGACTAAACTGTTGAGCGTAGTAGCCAGCATAGCGATCGCCCTTTTCCAGCAACTCCTCGTGCGTCCCTGATTCTACAATTCTGCCTTTTTCCAAAACTAAAATGCGATCGGCTCTCCGCACAGTCGCCAAGCGGTGCGCGATAATAAACACAGTGCGATCGCGCATCAATCTTTCCAGCGCTTCTTGCACTAAACCTTCGGATTCCGAATCCAGCGCCGATGTCGCTTCATCCAAAATCAATATTCTGGGAGCGAGCAAAACTGCACGGGCGATCGCAATTCTTTGTTTCTGTCCCCCAGATAAGTTTACACCCCTTTCTCCTACCCAAGTTTGATAGCCGTCGGGAAACTCACTAATGAATTGATGAGCGTTAGCAATCTCCGCAGCTTTTTGGACATCTTGCAGTTCATAATAAGATTGACCGAAAGCGATATTTTGAGCAATTGTACCCGAAAATAAAATCGTTTCTTGCGGTACAATTCCGATTTGCCTCCGCAGAGTATTTAAGGTGACATCTTGAATATCAATACCGTCAATTAAAATCTGTCCCGCTTGCGGATCGTAAAATCTGGGTAACAAGTTTACTAAAGTAGTTTTACCCGCACCGGATGCACCCACGAGGGCAATCATTTCTCCGGGAAGCACCAACAAACTCATGTTTTGCAGAATGGGTGTCTCTGAGTTATAGGCAAAATTAATATTGCGGTATTCGACTTTTCCCGTAACGTGGGGAAGTTCGATCGCGCCCGGTTTTTCAACTACTGTTGGTACAATTGCTAATAATTCAAAAATGCGATCGCTAGAGGCTTCTCCCTGCTTAAAATCCCCGTAATTAGCAGTTGTGATAGCGATGGGGTCAATTAAAAGTGCCACCCCTGCGATATAACTGATAAATTGAGTACCTGTGAGATTCCCTTGAGCAATTTGCCAACCTCCCAGGAAAAAGAGCAAAATCACGCTCATCGCTTCCAGAAAGCCAACTACAACGAACTGAAGTGCTTTTATTCGTTCTGACAAATACTTAGCGCGGCGGTTTTGTTCTGCTTCTTCTGCAAAGCGGGCAATTTCGTAGTCTTCAGCCACAAATGCTTTGATTAAACGAATGCCGCTGAATACTTCTGTCAGCAAAGCGGATAAATCAGAGATGCGATTTTGACTTTGCCGCGAGTAACTCAGCAGTCTCTCGCCAAACCAGCCAATTAAAATAGCCATCAGCGGTGCAATAATTAATGCACCTAAAGTTAATTGCCAGTTGAGATAAATCATATATCCCAGAACCGCAATTAGCTGCAAAACACAAGGGATAAACTGATGAAAAAATTTATTTACGACTTCGCCAATGCGGTCAATATCTTCTGTGAGGCGGTAGGATAAGTCTCCGGTTTTGGCAGTTTCAAAGTAGCCGAGATTGAGTTTTTGCAGGTGGGAGTAGACTTTTTTGCGGATTTCTAAAGCAATAGTCAAAGCTGCTTTTGCCATCAGCGTATCTTGACCGTACTGGGCTGTACCGCGAAGTAGAAATATAATGGCGCTGAGTGCAGCAATTTCAGCAAACCCTTTTAAATCTCCTTGGCCTATAAATTTGGCTGTTTCGCCAACCAGCCACGCTATAATCGGCCAAAATACGGTAAATACTACGGTACAAGCTAATGCTTTACCGATGGTTTGTTTTTGGGGACGGAGGTAGGGTAAGATTTGCCAGTATGTCGATCGAGTTTTCAAGATATTTTGCCCTCGCAAATTCTGTTTTTGGGGATCTCTGCAAGAATATTCAAACTTCGATCCCCCCTCACCCCCCTTAGTAAGGGTGGCACAAGATTATTATTATTCAAAGTCCCCCTTTTGAAGGGGGATTTAGGGGGATCTCTGCGTAAGTCATAGAGATATCTGAGCCTGAATATGATATCAGCGATCGGACAAATCTCAACAATCATTCTTCACCGAAAGCAGCCGGGATACAAAGCCCCCGGATTCATCCGTGGGGTTAATTGTCCAATTCTTCAATCTAAAATCTAAAATCTAAAATCATTCCTGACCGTCTGCATGAGTAGCCTGTACCTTAGCCCCGGCGACAACTGCACCCCGAAAGACGGCTGACTGCCCGGGTGCAAGAGTAACTGGTTCAGCCTCGATAAATCCGTTGTCAATTAAATTGCCTGACTCGTCCAAAACTTCATAATTGACTTTGACATTCTTGATTATTTTACAGCCTCGATTAAGCACTTGACCGCTGAAAAAGTTGCCGTCATAATTAGCCGCCGCAATTGACACTTTTGCAGAAATGTTGGAACCGGGAATGCAAGTTTGGGAAGTTCCAGAAGCTGGCTGTTTTGCGCACAACTTGCCCAAGTCTACTGTTTTGCCGTCGGGGGTTTTTATGTAGCAAAACGGCTCGTCAATTGGTGAGTTTTGAGCAATTGTATTTGTAGAGTCTGCAAGCAAAGGGCGAGCTGATATCGGCGAGATTAGCAAACTTGATAAAGCTACTGTTAAAGGTAAAATATTCATATTTTTTCGGGAATATCTGAAATTAATTGTACAAGATAATTTACATAAATTTTACGCTTGCATATCTATAAGTACGGTGCGTTGCGATCGCGTTGCGTTGTGCTATGATAAGACATCAAACTTTAGAAAGTAAAGTCATGGTCGTTACTCAAGATAACCCAGGACAAAAAACGGTAGAACTCATCGTAACTTGGGAGAAGTTGCCAGACGGCTTCCAATTAGAAGAAAAACCAGTGGAGAATACAGGTCAACCGCTAATTGCTGGAGCATTGCGAGAAATCTTAGAACTGAGAGGATCGATCGGGCCACTAATGCTGATAGCCAGCAACTTTGGCATTTGCGCTACTGTCAACGGCGAGTTAATAATCAAAGCACCAGATTGGGTTTATGTACCGTCGGTACTGCCCGCAGAGTCTAGAATAGACCGCAAAAGTTATACCCCAAACTTGGAAGGAGAAATCCCGACCATTGTAATGGAATTCTTGTCGGAAACAGACGGTGGGGAATATTCTATCAAACGTACTTTTCCTCCGGGAAAGTGGTTTTTTTACGAACAAATTCTGCAAGTACCAACTTACGTCATTTTTGACCCAGAAACTGGCTTGCTGGAAGTATATCGCTTGCAAAATGGCAACTACGAACTAGAATTTCCCGACGCGGAAGGTCGCCACTGGATGGCAGATATTGGTTTATATTTAGGAACGTGGCGAGGGGAGAAAGAACAGCGTACAGGCTATTGGTTGCGCTGGTGGGATGAAGCAGGAAATCTGCTTTTATGGGGTGTAGAAGAGTTAGCAGCAGAACGCCAGCGGGCCGATCGCGAACGTGAACGGGCCGAACGACTGGCTGAATATTTGCGCGAGCGGGGAATTAACCCGGACGAGATTATTTGATAAGTTGTACGCCATATCTGTAGGTGCGCAATGCGCACCTTACGAGATTATCTAATACTCGGCTTTCTATTCCTAAGATTCCGCGCTCCGGGAACTTTTCGGCTCGGACGGCGACTGTTCAAACTGCTAGCAGTTCGAGCATTCACAGCATCAGCAGCAGCTATTAAACCCAAATCTTGCAAAATTTCAACAGCCGCCCTTTGTCCCGTTTCGCAACCGCCTTCCATGTAACCTTGATTTTCCAGCGAAGTGTGTTCCCCGGCAAAATATAAATTGCCAACTCGTTCGCCTTCAACCCCATACATTTGCGTCCACTGTCCGACTAAATAGCAGGCATAAGAACCTTTAGAAAAGCGTTCTCCCGGCCAATAAGCTCGCACAGCTTTGCCCGATCGCAAATTACTCACTCCGGGAAAAACTCTTTCAAATTGGTTCAAAAATCTTTGTGCTTGGTCTTCGGGAGTTCCAGCACCGATCGACAAACCTTGTCTGCCTCCTCTAAAATTAGTTATCAAACCGTTAGGAGTAGGAGCAAAAGGTGTAGGTTCCCAGGTATTCTGGAATCCTAAATCGCTATAAACAGAAGCAGTCGATCGATACGTTTCTCGCCAAATGCGGCTGCGGTAGCCAGTAATCAGCTTAGAATTAGTACCGTAACCCAATTGCTCGATCGCCCTGCGCTTTGGTTGGGGCAAAGGTACGTTAATTTTAACGTCTCGCAGAGTGCTGAACGGCAAAGTTAACAAAACTCGCTCGTAAGTGCGCTCGAACGCGCTTAGTCCCGATCGCAAATTTACCCGATAGCGCCCATCCGGCAAAAGAGTAATCGCTTCTAAAACCGTCCCCGCTTCGATCGAACCAGACAATTGACCCGCCAAACTGTTGATAATTTGACTGTTGCCGCCGTCAATTTGATAACGCTCGTCGCTGTTACCGTACAATTCAAAACTGCCAGCTTCAGAACCGATTAAAAACAGCAGATTTAACGCCGACTGTTCTTCAGGATCTCGACCGTATTCCGTCGTGTAAGCAATGCGGAGTAACTGCCGGACAATCGTGCTAGTATCAGCTTTGTCTACATATTCCGCGATCGAAAGATTGTCCAATCTTTCCGCTGCTTCCGTAAAATCAAGATAGCTAATTTCATCGCCAACCGCCTGCAAATCAGCAGTAATTTTACTCGCTAGTGGTGCAAATTCCGCGATTATTTGCTCAAGAGAAAAGCGCCGTCCTTCAAAGAAAAAAGTATCCTTCACCAGTCCCCGCTGCACTTCGAGGACATCAATCGCCCGCAGGCCCAATTCCGACGCCAGGGAAATCAAAGTAGTGTGGCCGGTGTCAATAAATTCTGCCCCCAACTCCGCATAAATTTGCGTTCCAGCCACCTTTGGAGCAGTGCGTATCCGCCCCCCCACGCGGTTAGTTGCCTCGATTATATCGGCGCGCACGCCCGCTTGACGCAAGCGATAAGCCGCCGTCAAACCCGCAATTCCCGCACCCACAACCAAAATCGGCGATCGTCCGCCCTGTTGAGCAAAAGCTCCCCCTCCCTCCCTGGTAAAAGTCGCAGCAGCGACAGCCCCCGCAGCAGCTAAGCCCCCGTGCAGCAAACGACGCCGAGATATGGGAGAATTGGGAATGCGATCGGTCAGCATCCCCAGCAGTTCATCAGCCGGAATGCCCGTTTCCCTTGATTTCTGGGCAATAGTCGCAGCGCGGCGCAGCATTGCCATCAGTGTAGATTTAGCCATAATTAAGACATCCTCACAAAACAAAACTTTGATGTAAACTGGATTCTCGATCGTGCACTTTCCAGACTAAAGTCCAGAGAGATTTTTTTAATAATGCTAACCCTCAGAACACTGTTCGACAGCAAATTTTATCTCGAAAACAACCCAGATGTCGCCGTAGCAGTTGCCAGAGGCACGGTATCGAGTCCTTTCGATCACTACCGAAAAATTGGCAAATTTGAAAATCGCGACCCGAATGCCCTGTTCGACGCCAGCTATTATTTAGACACCAATACAGATGTAGCGGTATCAGTCAAACTCAACGGCGTTTCAGCAGCAGATCACTTTATTAGATTCGGTCAATTTGAAGTTCGCAGCCCAAACCCATTCTTCGATTTTAATTTTTATCTAGCAAGCAACCCAGACGTTCAGGCAGCAGTCCAAACCAATCAATTTACCCCATTTGAACACTACTTCAAAGCAGGTCAATTAGAAAACCGCAAAGCCAGCGTTTTCTTCGATCCCAGCTTTTATCTAGAAAAATATCCGCTGGTAGCAGCAGCAGTCCAAAGCGGCGCAGTTAAAAGCGCGATCGAGCACTACATTCAATTCGGTCAACAAGAAGGACTGTTGAGCACTCTCCCCGATCCCGCCGACAATTTGATCGCAGCAAAAAGCCTGGGCATTCTCGGAGAAATTCAAACTGCAAGCGATTTTGTGGGCGCTGCTGAACCAGCCGACATTTACAGTTTCATTCTCAATACTCCCAGCCTTTTCAGTGTAACTGTTGACGGTTTGAGTGCAGATGTTGATGTTGAATTAATTCAGGATCTGAACGGCAACGGCGCAGTTGGATTAGACGATATTATTGCTTCGTCTAACAATTTAGGCACGGCTTCAGAAACAATTGTCAGCAATGGGGCTTTGCCTGCGGGGACTTATTTCCTCCGCGTTTCTCAATTTCAAGGCGATACAAATTATGACTTGAGATTGCTATCCGCTCCCTCAGATATACCCCCCCAAATTTAAGGAGTAAATTAATTTGAAACTTTAAATCTTAGATGGGAAATTTGAAGAATTTACCCACGGAAGTTTGAGACACCGTGGGTTATGCACTTTCATCAAGCAAAGATAATAAAGCTCCTTTTTGATGGGCTACATAAGCCACTGGATTCTTAGTTTTGATCGCCTTACCTTCTGCCACGGCTCTTTTTAACCATAACCGCATTTGCCCTATTTGAACATCCAGAAGTTCCGCAAGAGATTTATCATCTAACGGTTGCTCTAAATTACTGAGAATAAAGGGTAAAACTGCTTCGTAAATATCTTTTGGAGGAAATTGGACTGTTGGTGTTTTCTCGTGTGCGATCGCATCTTCCGAAGTTCCATTAGAGGCAAAATCTATTTCTTCCGAGGCTGGTGCTTCCACTTCTGTTTTTGCGGATACAATCTCCGATAGTGAGTTTGACAGTGATCTATTTACTGCAATATCCGATGTTAAGGAGTGTGTCACTTCCACATCTGTAACTGCAGCTTCAATTTCTAACAGCGAACCTTGTGGTTGTGGGCTTACCCCCGCATCAGCCGATAGATCAAAATTCGTTTCGGCTTCAGTCGCGAGCGCTCCAAATTCTGAGGTAGCCACCTCCAAAAGTTCCCTGAGTTGTCCCTTTAATAAACTAGCAGGTATAGCTGGCAAAGGTTTTGCTCCCCGTTTCAGCAGTTGACGATTGCCTTCTGGTACGGCATCATATATCCGCACAAAAACCGGAACATCTTTTATCCTTTCTAGCGCTTCCACCGCACCCGCCCAAGTGCCGCCCGTACCGACTGAACAACTGACGACAAGGGCGCGATCGGCTAAAGCATAAATATATTTATTTCGCCCCATCGCATTGCCAACATTAAAACTAGCATTCGGATCGCAAGCAGATACTAAAGTCAGTCTGCCTTCTTTAATACCAGTGCGATATTTTCCAGCAACAGCAGCTTTAGCCAAACTGTCAGCCAGCACACCAACAGCCGTTCCTCCCGCCTCCAGCGCGCTTAACATTGCCGCCGTATCTACCCCGCGCGCGCCACCGGAAACTACCTGCATTTCTTGTTCGGCACAAGTCTGTGCAATTCTCTGAGTGCGATCTAGTCCTTCTTCATCAACATCGCGAGATCCGACAATAGCTAATCCTCCCTGACCTAGCAATTTTAGGTTGCCAATTCCATAGAGAATTGCTGGTGCTAAATGTTTCAATATTTGCTTGAGGCGCTTGGGGTATTGAGAGTCGCTTCTTCCCAATATCCACAGCCCTTGATTCGTCCATTTTTCAACAGCTAAACTCAGCATTACCCCTCGTTCTAATAATTCCGAAACTCTGTAAAAGTCAAGCTTACTTGCCGGAATTGATTGTAACAAATTTAAACAAGTTGAACTTAGCAAATCCGCTGGGCGCTTCTGATTTTCGCGCAGCCAACCAGCCAAATAATTATATTCGCTAAGCGTTAGAGGTTGCGGTTCTGTTTGCCGATTTTGCCCGAAGCTGGCGCACAAGAGTAAAATTGCTTGAGTATCTGGTGGTAGTACATGATTCATATATCTAATCGGCGAGAGAGTTGAGGGATAATGCTAGCGGAAAAACTGACCCGCTACCACCTTGACGTAAAAGTGCCGCAATGACTGTAAAAGTCCACCGGGAATCTACCATATCGTCAACTAAGAAAACTGTTCCTTTTATTCCTTCCCAAGTGTCGATCGCAAATGCACCATCCAAATTATGAGCTTGCTGATAACTATTATTCATCTCTTTTTGAGGTCGTGTTGGGTTAATTTTCCGAATGACTGGCTTAAAAGGCAAATTTAATCGATCAGCCAGCTTTTGAGCAAAATTTGGTACTAACTCGGGACGATTTAAAGAAGGTACGCAAGTCACCCAAGTAGGAAATGGTTCAGGTTGCCAGCGCTGAATCATTTCAAAAGCCCCCTCAACCACTGCATCATTAAAATTATTATCCCGATACTTACCCAGTTTAACTAATTCTCCCCAACCTGCATCGCCCCACAAAGACAGCGCCCTTCCGGCTTCGGCTCTTAAATTAGGTTGAATATTTCCCGAATAACGGTAAATTAGAAATGCTTTTGAAGGCCATTGTTTGCGGGGTTCGATAATTATATCGCACCGCCGTAGGTACTGAATTGCTTGATTTACAATTTCCAGAGAAGGGATTTCTGGCAGTAAAGATTCACCCAAACATACAGCACATTTGCCACACTTAGTTGGATTGGGGTCATCTAATTCTTTTGCGAGAAAAGCCATGAGGCATTGTTTGTTTTCGCCCATGTATTCTCGCATTTTGTCTTGTTCTTGGTGACGAATTTGCGTCAAACGTTCGATTTTATCACTGTCTGGCTGATAGTTAACAGGGGTAGCATACCACTTGGAATTTTGCTTGCTCACCGGGGCTGGTGATTCCAGGGATAGCAGTTTTAAAACTTTATCAATTTTCCCTTTAGAAAAATTTAGTTCTTGCTCTAACTGGGGAACAGATAAGCCATTATCTGCTTGGTTAAGCGCAATTAAAACTTCCTGCGTATGGGCTTGTGGAGGAAAAGCTGTTCTGATAAAATAGTTGGTAATTTCGTCATCTTCATCGCCACTTAAAAGGATACCATAGGCTTGTTCTACGGCTCTACCCGCTCGCCCTACTTGTTGATAATAATGAACGACGGAGCCGGGACGCTGGTAATGAATAACAAATCCTAAATCTGGTTTGTCAAAACCCATCCCCAAAGCTGTCGTTGCAACTAAGGCCTTAATTTCGCTGTTGAGAAGTTGGTCTTCTAAGGTTTGCCTCTCTAAATTCTCTAGATTGCTATGGTAGGTTTTAGCATCAATTCCTTGACTTATTAACCAGTTAGCCAGACGTTCGGCATCTTTGATAGTTAGGGTGTAAATGATGCCGCTTCCCGGTAAGTTCGGCAACTGTTCTGCTAACCATGCCATTCTTGCTGCTGAACTTCCCAGAGCGATATTTTGAAGTTGCAAGCTTTCTCTAATTAAGTTTCCTCTGATTACGCGAAGATTGGCACTTAATTGCTCGATGATATCATTAACCACTCGGTTGTTAGCTGTAGCGGTTGTGGCTAAAACAGGTATGTTTTGAGGAAGAGCTTGCAAAATTCGGACAATCCGGCGATAATCTGGCCGAAAATCATGTCCCCAGTCGGAAATGCAGTGGGCTTCATCGACGGCAAATAACCCAATTTTTTGAGAAATTGGTAGCAGAATGCTGTTTGTAAAGTCTTCATTAGCCAGCCTTTCGGGGGAAATTAGGAGAA
Source organism: Microcoleus sp. MOSTC5 (assembly GCF_036701825.1). Classification (NCBI taxonomy): domain Bacteria; kingdom Bacillati; phylum Cyanobacteriota; class Cyanophyceae; order Oscillatoriales; family Microcoleaceae; genus Microcoleus; species Microcoleus sp. MOSTC5. The sequence continues at coordinate 81,501 of NZ_JAUBRK010000018.1, forward strand.
CATCTATTTGTCCTGCTAGCAACTGAGTTTTTACGAGTTGCCATTCGTCTGTATTGCTGGAGTTAATTGTTGCTGCTTTAATGCCAATTCTATCGGCGGCGGCAATTTGGTTTCGCATGAGAGCGAGTAGAGGTGAAATCAGGAGTGTGGGACCAGCTCCTCTATCTCGCAGCAGCCGAGTTGCTAAAAAATATACTAAGCTTTTACCCCAACCAGTGCGCTGTACCACCAGCAGTTTCGATCGCTCTTCGATTAAAGAGGCGATCGCTTCCCACTGTCCGTCTCGAAAGTCAGCTTGTGTGTTGTTGAGGGCTATTTGGAGAAGCAATCGCGCCCGATTTTTCAATTCTACTGTCATATTGTTAATCTGTTAGTAAAAGTTCCTCTTCTTGTAATTTCGTGTTAAAAATAACAGGACTAATTACTAACATGATATCACCAACTACCCAAGTTTTAATTCGTACTTTTTTGCCCGCTGGGAGAGGGCAAAGATTGAACAGGTGTCGGAGGCCAATTAGAGCGACTTCTGGTTAGAGTAGTAGACACCAAAGCATAGCCCAAAACAGCAGGAAGCACGATCGCACTCAGAAACACGATCGCCGCCGCCCAAGTCATCGCATTCGAGAGAGGGCCGTAATGAGTGCGGTAAGGGTCAAACAGTGGTAAATTAGGCCTCGGGGCGTCCCGGAGCGCGATCGGACGTTTGAACCGCACCCGCCTGTCGTCGAGCTTTTCGAGCAAAATCCAGCCAACTTCCTCCTCTTCCTGGCACAGCTTGTTAAAAATCGCAGGATTGCGAAACAAATCGCTGCTAGCCCGCACAATCTTGTACTCCCAAACCGTCAAATCAACAGCATTAGGAGCGGATTTGGGATTGCCATTCGAGCGCGCATTTTCAGGCGCATTAAAATTATCCTCTTGAGATTCGTACCGAGTCAAAACTTCCTCCTCCTCGTCGTATTTTTGCCCCGCAGCCAATTGCTCGCGGCTCACCAATACACCCGCGAGCGCAGCCTCCAAGCCGAGACTGCCAACCATCAAACTCCAAATCAGAATTTCAACCATAAAAGGAGTTAAAAGTTAAAAATTAAAAACTAAAAAGACTCGCTTTTAACTTTCAATCTTTAATTTTCAAATAGCCTTCCACCAGACAATCTGCACCCACCGCGCGCCAAGAAACCCTCTCTAAAGTCAAAGCATCAGTCATTGCGGAAAACCCCAAATCTCCTACAGGAGTTGGAGCAGCTTGGCCGCCGACAATTTTAGGAGCAATAAAAGCCATAATTTTTTGCACTGCACCCTCAGCAATTGCCTTGGCCGCCAAAGTGCCGCCGCACTCCCAGAGTACAGACAGAAAAGATCGATCGTACAAATAAGCCATAACATTAGTCGGTGTCAGCGGCGAGAGTTCCACAACTTCCACCCCTTTGGCGATCAAAAATTCCTGAAATTCCGGGTTAACCCCAGGCTCAGTCAGCACCAAAGTAGCCGCCACAGAGGTTTCCCACAACCAAGCCGACTTCGGCAAATCGAGAGTGCGGCTCATCACCACCCGCAGGGGATTATTCCTATCAGGCTGGTGGCTCGTCAGTAGGGGATTGTCCAGACGCACCGTATTTCCCCCAACAATCACAGCATCGCAGCCGACGCGCACCCGGTGTACCTCGCTCCGAGCCTCCTCGCCTGTCACCCAAGCGCTGTGGCCGCTACTGGTAGCAATTTTACCGTCCAAAGTCATTGCATATTTCAAAATTCCCAAAGGCCGGCGGTACAAAATTCGGTGAACGAAAGCCTCGTTGAGTTTTTGGCAAGCTTCGCCTTCCACTCCCGCCACCACTTCAATCCCAGCCTCTCGCAACCGGGTCAGCCCAGTTCCAGCGACCAAAGGATTCGGATCGACCATGCCAGCCACTACTTTTGCCACCTTGGCCTTAACTAAAGCTTCGGAACAGGGAGGAGTCCGCCCGTAGTGGTTGCATGGTTCCAGGTTCACGTAGACGGTCGCTCCTTCGGCGAGTTCCCCCGCCTCCCGGAGTGCAAAAACTTCGGCGTGAGGTTGACCGGCACCGGGATGAAACCCTTCGCCGACAATCTTCCCGTCTCGGACAATTACAGAACCGACAAGGGGGTTGGGTGCGGTTTTGCCGAGAGCGCGGCGAGCCAATTCTATGCAGCGGCGCATCATGGCTCGATCGAACTCTTGAATTTCGCTGTTTTCCAGTTGTTTTGTACCTGGCTGCTGTCGGTTAGCTAAGCTGGCGATCGCTTGAGCGTCCGCCGGAAAAGTTTCCATGAGATTTTGGTATGATATCTATCCCTGAGTGTACTGACTTTGATGCTAATTTTGGCTGCGAACCGACGATCGATTGCTGCTGGGGCAAACTGTACGTTACCGGGAGCAAGCGGGGAATTTAGGGCGATCGACCCCGCAGGCCCGAACAAATAGCTTTAACATTAAGAAACAATAACAGGTGCTTGAGAAAACAATGAGTCAGGACATGGAGCGGGAATTTGCCAGCCGCGACGAATTAATAGCCTACGTGCGCGAACAGTTCCCCGCAGCAGACGCCCGGGACAGCAGCGTACCCCCAACCCCAGGCGGGCGGAAAGCAGCCGAGACAGCCCTGCAACAAATTGACCCCGGCAAGTACGCCTCAACCCGCAATTTCCTCAACGGTGCGGTAACGCGCTTGTCGCCCTATTTGCGCTACGGCGTTTTGAGTCTTGGGGAAGTCCGGGATGCCGTGCTGGAGAAGGTGCGGCATCGAGAAGATGCCGTAAAACTCGTCAACGAGTTGGGTTGGCGGGATTATTGGCAGCGACTTTACGCCGAATTGGGCAACGGGATTTGGGAAGACCGGGAAGCTTACAAAACTGGTTACACTGCTAAAGATTACAGCGAAACTCTGCCGGAGGATGTCATGGAGGGCACGACTGGTTTGGTTTGCATCGACAGTTTCAGCCGCCAGTTGCGAGAAACTGGTTATTTGCACAACCACCAGCGGATGTGGACTGCGGCTTATCTCGTACACTGGCGGCGCGTGCGCTGGCAAGCCGGAGCTCGCTGGTTTTTGCAACATTTGCTAGATGGAGATCCGGCGAGCAACAATCTTTCTTGGCAGTGGGTAGCCAGCACTTTTAGTCACAAACCTTATTTCTTTAATCGAGAAAATTTGGAGCGTTACACTAAGGCGGTTTATTGTCGCGATTGTCCTATGTACGGGCAATGCGATTTTGAGGGAACTTACGAATATTTGGAAGGGAAGTTGTTTCCTTTAGGAGAAAAGGTCGATCGCAGCGGCGGTTCTAAAAGTTGGCAAGACCATCAAAAAGGTCGCAGAAATTATAAAAGTCAGTAGTCAGTAGTCATTAGTCATTAGTCATTAGTCATTAGTTAACAGTTAACAGTTAACAGTCAACAGTCAACAGTCAACAGTCATTAGTTAACAGTCAACAGTCAACAGTCAACAGTCAACAATTACTAATTTATGAACAATCCGATTATTTGGCTGCACGGCGACTGTATGAGTCCTGAAGGCCCCGCTTTTCAAGCGCACCCAGAGGCACCGGCAATCTGGGTTTGGGATGATGCGCTCATTGATGAATGGCAGTTGAGTCTCAAACGAATGGTGTTTATTTACGAATGTTTGCTGGAGTTGCCGGTAGTTATTCGGCGGGGCGATGTGGCTGCAGAAGTTATCGCTTTTGCGATCGAATCCGGCGCGAATCAAGTGGTGACTGCGGAAAGTCCCAGTCCTCGGTTTCAGGATATTTGCAGCGAAATTAAGCGATCGCACCCTGTAGAAGTTTTGCCGCCAGAACCCTTTGTCCGCTACGATGGTTACATTGATTTGAAGCGTTTTTCCCGCTATTGGCGCGTCGCTGAAAAATATGTTTTCTAATCGGGAATTGAGAACTTGTACGCTCGCGTAGCCGAAGTATTGCTAACTGGAAATTGGGAATTGTCAGTTGCTAATTGTCAATTGGTAATGGGGCATTGGTAGAAAAACAAGAAAGAGGCAAAGCGGATAACATTATTTTTTCCTTCTTCCCTCGAACCTCTTCCCTCAAACTTCAACATCCATCCGTTAAATGCGAAGAAAGCGAATCCGTTGCCGAACTCCCCTCAACATCCCTTAAATCCCGTACACTCATCCGTTGCCGAACTTCAACTCCCCTTCAAACGCTGCAACAGCCATTGAAATCTAGATTCAGCCAAATCTTCAGGATTTTCAACATCTTGTGGCGGGATGGCGCGCTCGTCGTCGGGGTCTTTATATGATAAATAATCAGTCTCTTCGCCGAAGCGTTTTACTGTACCCCGCAGTCTCGACGACAAAAATTTGGTAATCGCCCGATAAAACCGCAGGGAAAAAAGCACATCTTGCTCGAGTTTTTCAGTTAGCAGCCGCCTCGGAATTGACAGGATGAGGCACTCTTCAATTGCCGTGACGCTAGCAGAAGGAAGCCTCCCGTCTACAAAAGACATTTCGCCCAACACTTCCCCGGAAATAATTTTTCCAATTTCTTTGTCGGCCAAAGATGATACAGCAACGCTCAAAGTTCCCTCCAGAACTATGTAGAGGGCGTCTAAGGGCTGACCTTCGGTGATGAGGGTGGTGCCGGGGAGGACTTGGGTGCGGGTGCCGTTGGCGAGCATCCAATCGATGTCGCGATCGCTCAATTCGCCTAATATCACTAGAACTTTGCTCATAAAGTCAGGTTGAGATGAGATAATTTGTATTTTTTTACTTGTTTAGTTGCGTGCTGTTGTGAGATGGTCAGACCTTGAGCGAAAGCGAAGGCTAAACTTTACAAATAGAACACTAAATTTTACACAATTCTAATAATATTTAGTAAATTTGACACGATCTAGCTACAAATGTTTGTCGGATCAGTGCTATTCTACATTACTTGTCAAGAACTGTGCAGCAGCCGATCGCGTTGTTTTAACTGCACTTGCTTTGGACGGCGGGGCTGCCAAAACTGTTTTGAAAGCTCGCTTTTTCTTGGTTTCGAGCCGGTGCGCCCTCAAAAACCGGATTTTTCCGGCGCTGCTGCGAGTGCAGCGCCCCCAAGTACAGAATTGTAGAATGCAAGCCAGACGCGCGATCGACCCCTCTATTAAACAGGATCTATGGTGAAATCATCCCTAGGATTGATTTTTAGCCGATCGATAGGTAAATTTAAATTAGCCTCTAAACCTGCCGTCAGTTCTTAAATCTAATCAGCTTGAGAGTTGACTATTCAACGGTTGAGTGCCAATCTAGGAACAACACAACTCATATTTGTGTCTTTTTTAGCAAAGCTCTCGACGGTCGCCCTCAAACACTTACACTTTTAACACACGGTTCATTGAGGAGTTTCTATGAATAGTCTATTTTCCAAGTCTACTTTCGCGTTAATAAATCTTGCTGCTTTAGCTGTTTGTTGCGGTACCCTGTCAGCGAAAGCTGAAACTGGCAACTTGCCCGATATCGGTACAACTGCAACAATCGCAGCTCAAAATATTGACCAAACTTCTGAGCCTGCGGCAACTTCAGCAGTTAAACCAGACGCAGAAACAACGGCTAGTAATAAAAAAATTGATTCTATCAGTTGGAGCGAACTAACAGAAGCGGCAGAGCCAGCAGCCTCTGAACCGGCAGCCAACTTGCAAGTATCTATTGCAACACCAGAAAAATCGGAAGCAGCAACATCTGAAATTGCTGGAACAGAAACTGCGCCAAGTACCTCCATTGCTGCTGAGACTGAGAAGTCGGAAGAAACCGCTAAAATTGCTGATAATAGCGTCAAAAAAGTGGAGTCAACGGTCGAGAATGCCAAAAAGAACGATCGACCTACCTCAATTGTTGCCGAGAGCAATAATCTTGAAGTAACAGCAACGAAGGAAGAAAAAGAAGTCAAAACAGCACAAGAATTGTTGAGCAATCCTGTCAGCACTTCCGCCTCAGCTTTGACAAACCAACCGAAAGTTGCTGAAAAACCGGCAACTGTCTCGGAACCAACTAAAAAAGTGGCTCAAGGAACTCAAATCAGACCAGGGCGAGCTACCCGTTCTGGGCCCAGCTACATCGGGATTGGTGGCAATCTAGGTTTTGGCGGAGATTCAGCCTTAGGCGACGGTTCCTTTGCCATTATTAGCAAAATCGGTTTGACGAACAATTTGTCGGTGAGACCGACTGTTTTGTTCCGGGACGACTTAGCTTTTCTAGTTCCCGTTACCTTCGATTTTGTATCTCAAGAGACCGTCGAAGTCAGCGACGATTTTGTGATTACTGCTGCTCCTTATGCAGGTGCTGGCGTGATAATTTCTACCGGGGATGACGGTACTTTGGGCTTCCTGATTTCGGGGGGTGTAGATGTGCCGCTGTCGAGAAATTTTACAGCAACAGCGGGACTGAATATTGGTTTTGTCGACGGAGCTGAAGTGGGATTGTTAGTCGGTGTCGGCTATACGTTCCCGAATATTGCCAGGTAGTGTTGCTGTTTGAGCAAACGCAGGACAAATAAATATGTGCGGGGTTGGCTGTAGGAATACACTCAACCCTTTTTTGATGGTGGAAACAAAAGCAATCGAGGACACGGCAATGCCGTTTCCCTACCATCTGAGGACACGGCAATTCGGAGGAGACGGAATGCCGTTTCCCTACCTAGAGGTAGCCGATTAATCATTGTAGGGACACAGCAGTGCCGTGTCCTGACTCCGGGGATGAGGTGAAATATTAACTGCGATCGCCGAGATAGATTTTTGCGAAAGATACAATCATGGTGGGATCGATCGCACTTTCTCACCAACCACCCGAAAAAACCGTGACCAAAACAGAAATCTTAGCAGCACTCAAAAATCTGACAGCAGAAGAACGCCTAGAAATCATCGAAACAGCTTCGCGGATGATGCGCGAAGAAATAGAAGAAAAAGCCCAGCGCAAAGCTGAGAGAAAGCGGAAACTCAGAGCCGCAGCAGAAGCCGCAGTAAAAGATTATATGCCGGGAGGTGCTTTACATGATTTGTGGTCGCCTGACAGCGAACCCTATTTTGATTCCGAGGAAGAATGCCTTAACGCAGGGATAAAAACTAATGCGTAGAGGTGAAATCTGGCTGGTTGCGCTTGAACCTACTGTGGGCGCGGAAATCGGCAAAACCCGTCCAGTAGTAATTGTCAGTGATGAAACGGTGGGAATTTTGCTGCTTGAAGTTATTGTTCCCATCACTGACTGGAAAGAGCGATACACCGAGAGAAATTGGATGGTTCGACTAGAACCCAGCGGCGAAAATGGCTTGACTAAAGTCTCCGCCGCCGACGCTTTTCAAGTCCGTTCCGTTTCCCAACAAAGATTTGTCCGACAACTTGGAACCCTGTCCGAGACAATTATGGAAGAAATTGCAGAAGCACTGACAATTGTTCTGGATCTAGATTGAATAACTAGGCAACAGCGCACAAATAGTGTTATTTATAGATAGATTGTATGGCGCGATGGCCTAAATGATTCCTATACAACTTACACTCAAAAATTTTCTCAGCTATCGCGAAGCCGGTTTAGACTTTCGCGGCCTGCACACCGCTTGCATTTGCGGGCCTAACGGTGCTGGCAAATCCTCCCTCTTAGAAGCCATATCCTGGGCACTTTGGGGCTGTTGTCGCAGCGATACGGAAGACGATATCATCCATATCGGCGAAACAGATGTGCGCGTTGATTTCACTTTCTCCACCGGTGGCCAAATCTACCGGGTGATTCGCAACCGCCGGCGCGGACAATCGGGAAGTTTGGAATTTCAAGTCAGCTTGAATTCTGCCGAGAGTGAGGAAAAACTTAATTTCCGCACGCTCACAGACAAAGGTCTGAGAACAACTCAGCAAAAAATCCTCGAACACATCAAACTAGATTACGATACTTTCATCAACTCGGCGTATTTGCGGCAGGGGCGAGCTGATGAATTTATGCTCAAAAAACCGATCGAACGCAAACAAGTTTTAGCCAACCTGCTCAAGCTCGATGAATACGATACATTATGCGAACAAGCCAAGGATACGTCCAAACAATTTAAAGCTCAAGTCGATGTGCTCAAACAGAGTTTGCAAACCGTACAAGAGCAACTGCAACAAAAAGAGGCGATCGCCTCGGAACAAACTCAATTGCAGCAAGCAACCGATTTGCTCTCTTCACAGCAGCAAGCCGACACAACCGAGTTACAACAACTGCAACTCCAGCACCACAACCGCCAAACTTGGCAAAAACTCCTCGCCGGCCACCAGCAACAGCACTACAATATCTCTCAAGAATGCCGCCGCTTGCTGCAAGAACTCAGCGCAGCAAAACAGCAGCAAAATGAGCTGCAAGCCCTCCTAGGGCAAGAAAAGGAAATAACAGAAGGCATCGCGTATTTCCACAGCTTGCAAGCCACAGAAGAGACTATGGCTGGCAAATTCAAAGCTAACCAACAAGCCCAAAACCAGCGCCAGCAATTGCAAGAACAGCAGCGGCAAGAACTGAGCTTTTTGCAAAGCAAAATTCAGCAGTTGCAAGCTCAATTAGAGGTTTTAGAACAAGATGAAAAAGATGTTCTGGAAATTCTCAAACAGCAGCCGGAGGTTGACAAAGGACTCGCACAGTTGCAAGCAGTTCGATCGCGCCTCAACGAACTAGAGCAACTGCAACTGCAAGTTTCGCCACTGTTACAACAGCAGCAGCAAAAGCAACAAAAGCTCGATCGCGCCCGCGCCGGTTTAACCGCCCGCTTAGACGAAATCAAGCGACAGGTGCAAGTTCAGCAGCAGCAGCGACAGCCGCAATTACAGCAGGAAATCTCGGCTATCGGCAATCAAATTTTGCAGTTGGAAAACAAGCGAGTTTATCAGCAGCGAGTCCGCGAAAAAGGTCAAGAAAGGCACGACTTTTTAGGAAACCTGCAAGCCAAAAGCCGGGACTATCAAACCAGACTCGCCGAGATCGACCAAAAACTGCAACTGCTGCGGAAACATGAAGGAGAAACCAGCGCAGGCGAAGGTAAAGCCTCGAATTTTGCGGAAAACGAACCCTCGAATTCGCCTTTAATGGTGCGGGATACAAATTTTGGCAATTGTCCTTTGTGCGATCGACCTTTAGACGAACACTACTGGAATTTGGTAGTCACAAAACACCACTCCCAACAGCAGGAAATCTGGAACCAACTGTGGGTTGTCCGCGAACAATTGGCCGTCTCCGAGCGCGAAATTCAAGTCCTCAGACATGAATACCGCGAACTAGAAGAGGAATTAGCGCCTTACCAAGAATTGCGGGAACGCCGCAGCCATTTGCAAGCACAATTAGATGGCCTGGGCCAAGACGAAAACCGGCTGCAAAATATGCGTCAAGACGCTGCGGAAATCGAGCGGTTGCTGCGCACCGGCGAGTATGCAGCCGACGATTTGGGCCAACTACAGCAAATCGAACAGCAACTGCAACAGCTCAATTACAGCGATAGCAGCCACTCTCTCGCCCGCAGCGATGAAAAGCGCTTGCGGTGGGCGGAAATTAAGCAAGCTCAAATCAAAGACGCTCAGCAGAAACTCAATAAAATTAATGCCCGCCGCCCGGATTTGCAAACTCAATTAGCCACGGTACAGCAACAGTTAGAACAGCAAAAAAATAGCTCGGAAATACAGCAGCAAATTCTGTCTTTAGATAGATACATTGCGGAAATTGGCTATAATTTGGAACAGCACGAACACGTGCGGAGCGAAATGCGCCGATCGCAGTTTTGGATCGCCCGCGCCGAAAAACTGCGATCGGCAACTGTGCAGTACCCGCAAGTGCAGCAGCGCGTTAATGAAATAACAAATTCCATCGCAGTGCGCGATCGAGATTTGCAAGCCGTCAGCGCTCAAACTTCCGCGATGAACCAGCAATTGCAAGAACATCCCGATCCCACAGCCCGCATAAGTGCGATCGAGCAGCAAATCAGCCGCCGCCGCCAGCAGCTAGACCAACATTTGGGAAGTCTCGGACGCCTCCAGCAGCAGCAGCAAAATCTGGAAAATATGCAATTTCAGCTAGTAGCTCAAAAAGAGCAAATGCAAGTTGCTAAACGCCAGCAGCGAGTTTATCAAGAGTTGGGTCAAGCATTTGGTAAAAACGGCATTCAAGCTTTAATGATTGAAAATGTTTTGCCTCAACTCGAAGCTGAAACCAATCAGATATTGTCGAGATTGAGCGCGAATCAATTGCACGTTCAATTTATTACTCAGCGAGCGGCTGCTTCTAAAAAAGCAACTAAATTGATTGACACTTTAGACATTTTAATTGCTGATGCTCGCGGTACTCGCGCCTACGAAACTTACTCGGGCGGTGAAGCTTTTCGGATTAATTTTGCGATTCGGCTGGCGCTGGCGAGACTGCTGTCTCAGCGGGCGGGTACGGCTTTGCAAATGTTGATTATTGATGAGGGATTCGGGACTCAGGATGCTGAAGGGTGCGATCGGCTGATTGCTGCAATTAATGCGATCGCCTCCGACTTCGCCTGCATTCTCACCGTTACCCATATGCCCCACCTGAAAGAAGCTTTTCAAGCCAGAATTGAAGTAAGCAAAACTGCTCAGGGTTCTTGCATCAACTTGTCAATTTAAAAGGGGTGGCGAGCCGGATGGAAGGAGGATAAGAAACAAGTAGAAAATATCAGTATTTTCACCTTCTGTTTTCTTTCCGCCTTCGGTATTTTCAGCTTCTGTTTTCTGGATAAGTGCCGAATGCCTTCGGTTATACTAATTTTCCAAAGAAGGCAATTGTATGCCCGTGCTCCCAACCATGATGGAATCAGTCATTGCCAATCTAAAATCTAAAATCTAAAATCTAAAATGGTATTACTCGTTTCCCGCGCAGGCTGTTTTTGCCTGCTGACTTTGTTAACAAGGCGAAATTAAAAATAAGATCATAGAATAAGAATGGCTCAAGCTATTGATAATTGTGTATTTTTCTGTCCGCTCCTAGGGAGTTTGGATCTTGCAACCGATGACAACAGACTCTTTCCACCTGTCTCTGCTAGATCGGGCGATCGCAGCGTCGAGCAACAGCATCATAATCGCGGATGCTAGCAAGCCTGACATACCTATTATCTACTGCAATCCTGCTTTTGAGAAACTGACCGGTTACAGTGCCGAAGAAGTTATTGGACGCAACTGCCGGTTTTTGCAGGGCCCCGATACCGATAGCGCCGAATTAGACAAACTCCGCAGCAGTTTACGATCGGGAACAGAAGTTAAGGTAGTTCTCAAAAATTATCGCAAAGACAAAACTCCTTTTTGGAACGAATTAATCGTTTCCCCCATCCTAGACAACGAGGGAAAATTAACTCATTTTATCGGAGTTCAGAACGATATTAGCAAAAGAGTAGCAGCCGAAACAGCCCTGCAAGAAAGCGAAGAAAGATTGCGGGCGATCGCCACTGCGACTCCCGTTCCCATGTTAATTACTCGCCTAGAAGACAGCGTAATTTTGTACGCAAATCCTGCCTTATGCAAAACTTTTGGTTTGAGTTACGAACAACTTATCGGCTGCAAAAAAAATGAATTTTATGCCAATATCAACGACCGCCGTCAATTGCTAGAATTAGTCAAACAAAACGGCTTTAGCGACAGCGAACAAATCTGTCTCAGGAAAGCAAACGGCAGTTTTTTTTGGGTAAAAATGTCGATGCGAGCGATTAATTTGAATGGAGAAGCTGCAATTTTATCGGCATTTTACGATATTACCGATCGCGTAGAAGCAGAAACAGCACTACGCCAAAGCGAAGCGAGGTTTCAAAAACTAGCCGCCAACGTTCCCGGAATGATTTATCAATTTCAATTAGCAGCAGACGGCACTATGTCATTCCCCTACCTCAGTTCCGGCTGCCGCGAACTCTGGGAATTAGAACCAGAGGTACTCCAAAACTCAGCTATTCCCGCGATCGAAATGGTTCATCCAGACGATGCGCCAAGCTTCCACGAATCTTTTGCCATCTCAGCTAAAACTTTAGAACCTTGGCGGTGGGAAGGGAGATTAGTTTTTCCGGGCGATCGGATTAAGTGGATTAGCGGGGCTTCCCGACCCGAACCGGGCGAAAAAGATGACATTATTTGGGACGGCTTGTTGATTGACATTAGCGATCGCAAACTTGCAGAATCAGCACTGCAGCAAAGCGAAGCCAGATTCCAAAAAATGGCTGCCAATTTGCCGGGAATGATTTATCAATACTTGCTGCATCCAGACGGTTCCGATGAATTCATTTATGTCAGTTCTGGCTGTTGGGAACTCTACGAATTAGAGCCAGAAAAACTTCAAAACAACTCCGATTTAATGTGGTCAACGGTGCATCCAGAAGACCTAAAACCCCTGTTAGAATCAGTCGCAGTTTCTGGCAAAACTTTAAAACCTTGGATATATGAAGGGCGGATCGTAACGCGATCGGGAAAACTGAAATGGATTCGCGGCATCGCCCGCCCCGAACTGCAAGCGGGGGGCGATATACTGTGGGAGGGGGTGACAATCGACATCAGCGATCGCAAGCTAGCAGAAATCGCCCTCAGCGAGTCAAAAATCGCCCTGCAACAAGCCAATCAAGAACTTGAAAAGCGCGTCCTAGAACGCACGGAAGCCTTGCAAACATCCCAAAAAATGCTGTGGTTGGTAATCAACAACATCCCTCAGTTAATCGTCTGGAAAGATCGAGATTCAGTTTACTTGGGAGGCAACAAAAACTTGGCCAACGTCGCAGGTTTCAATCACTCCAGTGAAATTGTCGGTCTCACGGACTACGATATGCCCTGGAAGCCAGAAGAAACAGAATTTTTTCGAGCCTGCGACCGCCGCATCATGGCAACCAACACCCCAGAATATCACATTATAGAACCCCAACTGCAAGCCGACGGCACCCAGCGCTGGCTGGATACAAATAAAATACCTTTACACGACAATAACGGCAATGTAGTCGGCATTTTGTGTACTTTTGAAGACATCACCGAACGGCTTTCCCTCGAAGCTAAAGTCCGGGCCAGCGAGGAACTATTTCGTACAATTTTTGAAGATGCACCCATTGCTATCTACTTAGCCAATTTAGACGATAACAAGTTCGTGCGAGTCAATAAAACTTACTGCGAAATGCTGGAATATACCGCAGCCGAATTGCTCGCCAAAACATTTATAGAAATTGGGCATCCCGAAGATAATCCCAAAAATCTCGAAGTTGCTGATGCTCTTTATCGGGGAGAAATTACGAGCTATCAAATCGAAATTCGCCAGATTTCGGCGACAGGTAAAATTGTTTGGGTAAACGTGACAGCTACTTTGATTCGAGACGGCGAAGGAAAACCTATTTACAAATTAGGGATGATTGAAAATATTACCAACCGCAAAATTTCCGCAGCAGCACTCCAAGCTTCCCAATCTCAATTGAAAAAACAAGCAGCCCAATTGCAAGAAGCCTACGAACAGCTTCAACACGCTCAAATCCAATTAGTTCAATCAGAAAAAATGTCGAGCCTCGGTCAGATGGTGGCTGGAATCGCCCACGAAATCAACAATCCCGCAACTTTTATTAACGGCAATATTTCTCACACATACAACTATTTTCACGATTTAATAGAACTATTGAATCTCTACCAGCAATGCTACCCGTCCCCAGATCCTCAGATTGCGAAAAAAGTTAAAGACTTAGACTTAGATTTTCTGAAGGAAGACTTGCCCAGAATGCTGAATTCTATGAGAGTAGGAATAGAAAGAATTGGTAAAATTGTGTTGTCGCTGCGAAATTTTTCGCGGCTGGATGAATCAGAGATGAAGTTGGTAGACCTTCACGAAGGAATTGACAGTACGCTATTAATTTTGCAGCACAGATTGCATCAGGAAAATAGAAAAAGCCGGATTGAAATTATTAAAGAATACGGAAAAATATCGAAAATTTCCTGTTGTGCGGGGCAGTTAAACCAGGTATTTCTCAACATTATCACCAATGCGATCGACGCTGTAGAAAACCAACCGCAACCTCGGACGATCGTGATTCGCACTGAAATGAAAAAAGCCGGGTTGAAAAGCCACAGTAAAAGCCAGCTCAGTCATTGCGATCGCATCGTCATTTGCATCGCCGACAGCGGCCCAGGAATGACCGAAGACGTTCGCAAGCGGCTGTTTGACCCCTTTTTTACCACCAAACCCGTAGGGTCTGGAACCGGCTTGGGATTATCCATCAGCCATCAAATTGTGGTAGAAAAACATAGGGGAAGCCTGCGGTGCATCAGTGCGCCCGGACAGGGAGCGGAATTCTGGATTGAAATCCCCTGCTGAGCGATCGTCCATTAACCTAAAAGTTTCAATATCTAACTTTTAATTCCCAATTGCCGTCGGTGCTTGAGTTATCAGCGTTTTGAATTAACCGCACTCAGAGGCCGAAATAAATCGCACTCAGCGGTGTGCTAATCTGCTGCCCTTATTCGCTAGGCAATTATGCTGAAAAAACTACCTTTATCCTGGTCTCGCTACAAGCCAGCCGGGTTGACGCTGGCTTTGGGTGTGGGACTGTCGATCCTAGCATTCGCCTTGGTTTGGGACTGGGAAGACAAGCGCCGCGACTACGAAATGCAGCGCCGCATTGACGATATTGCGATCGGCATCGAACGCCAGCTCAACTCCGACTTAGATAGTGTTCTCGCCCTCAGCGACTACATGAAAGCCTTCAGCGCCGTCGAGCGTTCCTCTTTTGCCCGGTTTGTCGCCCGTCCCCTAGCCGTCCACCCCAGCCTGCAACTCCTGGCTTGGACTCCCCGCGTCCCCAATTCCCAGCGAGCCAACTACGAAGCCAAAGCCAAAACCGAAACTGACCCCAGCTTCGAGATTACAGAGCGCGGCCCCCGAGGAGAACTGCGCAAGGCCCTCCAGCGTTCCGAATACTTCCCGGCTTTCTACGTCGAACCACCAGCCGGAAACGAGACTGCATTGGGCTTTGACCTCGCCTCCCACCCAGAAATCCGCACCGCGCTCGATCGAGGGCGAGATACTGGAGAAATGATTGTCACCAACTACGTCGGCCTAACTCAGAGCAATTCCCCGGAACTAGGTCTTTTGGCCATAGTTCCGATTTACGAAAACAGCACTAAACCGACTGCGCTGGAATCCCGCCGCCAACTGCTACAAGGATTTGTTCTGGGCGTATTTCGAGGCAAAGATATTTTCCAAACCTCTTTAAAAGGACGCAATACCGACTACCTCAATATTTATCTCGTTAGCGATGCCCCAGACAAGCAAGAAGCAGCGTCACTGTTACCGCAAAAGGCCAACCCGATTCTCAAAAATCTCCCTGCTGAGAGGCGAATTCAGCAATTTGCGGTGCAGTTCCAATCCGCGAGCCAACAAGTGCTTCCAGCATCAGCCGCTGCGGAACCAGCCCTCAGGCTAAACTGCCCGATTCTTGACAATCCAGGCCCGAACTATACAGCTTGCAGAAGGCGACTGAAAATTAGCGGCCGCCAGTGGTCTATGTACGTGTCGGCAACGCCGGAAATTCGCAGGATTCGCAAGCACTGGCGCTCTTGGGGAACTCTGACGATGGGGATGCTGTGGACTCTGATTCCGGTGACATATATACTGACAGCATTGAGCCGCACCGCCCAAATCGAAAAGCTAGCTCAAGAAAGAATTCGCCAAGCCGAACAGTTGCACGCTGCTTACCGACAGTTGGAACTCGAACAAGCTAAATCCGAGCAACTGCTGCTGAACGTTTTGCCGGCAGCGATCGCCCTGCGCTTGAAGGACAACGAACACAATATCGCCGAAAGTTTTGCGGAAGTAACTGTGATGTTTGCCGACATTGTGGGGTTTACAGAGCTTTCGTCGAGAATTTCCGCGACTGCAGTGGTGGAAGTGCTCAACGATATTTTTTCGGCTTTTGACCACTTAGCCGATCGCCACGGTTTGGAGAAGATTAAGACTATTGGTGACGCTTACATGGTTGTCGGCGGTTTGCCTACGGCCAGAGAGGATCATGCCGAGGCGGTTGCGAACATGGCGATCGATATGCTGCACGAAATTAGGCTCCTCAGTTTAGAACATTCGGAACCTTTCAGCATTCGGATCGGGATTAGCAGTGGCCCTGTCGTTGCCGGCGTCATCGGCTTAAAAAAGTTTATTTACGACCTCTGGGGCAATACAGTAAATATTGCTTCGCGCATGGAATCCCACGGGATTACCGGCTGCATTCAAGTCACCGCCGAAACCTACGAGATATTAAAAGATAAATATACTTTTCAGAAGCGCGGCGCCATTCAAGTTAAGGGCAAGGGATACATGGTTACTTATTTGCTGACTGGGAAAAAAGATTATTAACACCGCGCAAAAACGGATACAAGCCTCCGACTCCCCGATCGACTAAGACTTTCGCTCGCCAAGCTAAAATAGTGTAAGCTCAAGGTATTTTATCACCCCTGCACCAACTGAGGAAAAACCATGACGACGCTGCTAATTCAAACCGAAAGCGTCCCACTGACGGTCTATTTCCCTGCGCTCCAATCGATGACTGTTGAACAGTTTTATGAATTCTGTCTAGTTAATCGCGATTTGAGAATTGAGCGTACTGCCAGTGGGGAAGTGATCGTTATGTCACCAGCTTTTTCAGATACAGGGAATCGAAACGGTAAGATTGCCCTACAATTGGGGAACTGGGCTGAACAAGATGGCACAGGTGAAACGTTTGACTCCAGTGCAGGCTTTACCTTGCCGAATGGAGCAACCCGATCCCCCGATGCCTCATGGATTAAACTAGAGCGCTGGAATGCCTTAACTGAAGAACAAAAAGCCTCATTCGCACCGATTTGTCCGGACTTTGTGATTGAATTGCGGTCTGCTAGTGACACTCTCAAGGGATTGCAAAACAAGATGCAAGAATATATTGAGAACGGTGTATCGCTCGGCTTTTTGCTCGATCGCAAAAACAGAAAAGTCTACATCTACCGTCCCGATGGCGAACCTGAAATCTTAGATAATCCTGAAACAGTCAGCGCAGATCCAGAGTTACCGGGATTTGTCTTGCGGATGGCAAAAATCTGGTAATTTAGCTCGTTACACCATACTCAAAGACATCAATTCATCTGTCATTTCAAAATTCGCCGTCACACTTTGCACGTCGTCCAAATCTTCCAGTGCATCCATTAACTTAAGGAGCGATCGAGCTTTTTCAGGAGTGTCTATTTCCACTGTATTGCTGGGAATCCAGCGAGTTTCCGACTGCAAAACAGCAAACTTTTTTTGTTTCAAAACATCAGCCAACTGTTCCAAATTAGCCACACTTGTAAATACCTCTGCACCTTCAGTATCCTCATCAATTAATATCAAATCGTAAGATTCCGCAGCCGCCTCTAGCGACGCTTCAAACAATTGTTCCTCATCAATCGGGCCGCGTACCGTACAAACTCCTTTGTGGTCAAACATCCAGCCCACACAACCAGTTTCGCCCAAGTTGCCGCCATTTTTAGTAAAAGCTTCTCGCAAGTCAGCCGCCGTGCGGTTGCGGTTGTCTGTCAGCGCTTCAATCAGAATAGCAACTCCGCCAACGCCGTAACCTTCGTAGCGAATAGCTTCTAAATCCGAACTTCCCCCCGCCAAGCCGGCACCTTTGGCGATCGCCCTTTCTATGTTTTCATTAGGAATATCTGCCGCCTTGGCTTTTTCTATAGCCGTCCGCAGTTGAAAATTGCCAGCGGGATCTGGAACTCCGCTGCGGGCCGCGACAATAATTTCGCGAGATATTCTCGCAAAAACCTTGCCTTTAACGGCATCAACTCTAGCTTTTTGGCGTTTAATATTCGCCCACTTACTGTGTCCTGCCATACCGATTTAAGATTTTCCATTTAAAATGTGCGATCGACATTAAACAATAACACCCAGATTCTGACAAATCAGATTAACATAGGGTCCGCCTCGGCGCACTTTACAGACATAGCATAAAATGCGATTTTTCGCACGAATCTTAACTTTAATTAAACCGGATAACGGCTTCAGAGTCAGTCAGGTGAGAAGTATCGCCATTAAGTGCGATCGACCATTCTCCATCATCCCGCACCAATTTCACTAAACAACACAGAGAAGCGTTAATTTCTGTTTCTGCACCGCCCGCTAGCCCGATCGCAGTTCCTAAAACCGACGCACCGTGACCTACTAATAACATATCCTCGGGAAACTCAGCCGCGAGGCGTTTAGCAGTTTCCCCCGCCCTTTTGAGACAAGCTTCCCCAGTTTCGGGATAATTAGCAATACCGCCTTTGTAGGAAGCATCAATCCTGGGAAAACGCCTGCACAAAGCTTCGACGGACTCAGTTTCCGGCATTTCTGTCATCCATTCCGGATTCAGCCATTCGCACAGTCCCCACTCTAGTTTAATTGACAAATCGAGAGCTTCTGCCGCGTGATTTGCTGTTTGGACAGTTCGGAGAAAAGGCGAAGCAAAAATATGAGAAATTCCTTCACCTTTGAGGCGATTTGCGAGTTGTTTGGCTTGAACGTGACCGTCTTCGGAAAGGTGGGGATCGTAGCGGTGTTCTGCGGTGAGAAACCAGTCGGGGTTAACGAAGTCGATGCGGTTTCCGTGTCGTGCGATCCAGACTGTTTGCGGCATGAGTTGGTTTTAGTGTGGCTTCTTGATGTAATATTATATCAAAGATGCTGATTTAGGATCTTTATGAAATTCGAGTGGGATGAAAACAAGGCTGCGGTAAATTTGTCCAAGCATGGCATCTCATTTGAGGAAGCCAAAACGGTTTTTGACGAGCGCCTCTACGTCGATTTCTACGATCCGGATCACTCTGATGAAGAAGATCGCTATATTATTGTTGGAGAGTCCCAGCAAGGTAATTTATTGATAGTGTCGTATACAGAAAGAGCAGATTTTATTCGTTTGATTAGCGCCAGAAAAGTAACACGAGTGGAGCGAGAAGTTTATGAAGAAGGATGAAACAGGGATGGACGATGAACTTCGGTCGGAATATGATTTGAGGAAGTTGCGTGTAAGAAGGGTAGGCTCTGGACGAAAGACCTTTGGTGGTGTAAATATTCGTTTAGAACCGGATGTTGCAGAGATGTTTCCCGATTCTGAAGCAGTGAATGAAGCTCTGCGGTTTTTGATTAGAATTACTAAAGAAAACGTGGTATCTGAGAAATAAGTTCGCGAAATAAGCCCCCGGATCGATGCGTGGGGTCGCTTTAAAGCCTTTAATTAATTTTATAGCAACTGTGCCTTATAGTATGTGCAACTATTTGACACAGCGCTAAAATTACATCAGTCACTCTGTATTGTCCAATGGCTCAATCTATAAAGCAACTCCACGCCCAAATTCAAGCCATGCCCAGCGATTCGGTAAAAGCGATCGTGCTTTCATGGCTGAATCAGTCCAACGGTAATCTCAGCGACTTTGAACGCCTAATCGCAGAAATTGCCGAGGAAACGGAGGGATATCAGTGGGGAGAAATTGACACAGCAAACGAGTTTCAACCCCTCAGCGAAGAAGAAACGATCGCCAAGAGTCTCGCAGCCTTGCAAGATTACCAGACAAACAAGACGGGCATTGGGCACGATCGGGTTAAGCAATGGGCAAATAGTCTGGGGAGCGATCGCGAATTGCCATGCCCTCAGTAATTTGGAGGCAGATATAGCAGTACTTTATTATCAAAATTATGCAAATTACTGACAGCGATCGCGCTACTATTCGCTCAGTCGTAGAACAGCAACTACAAGCATTTCAAAAAGACGATGCTGCTGGGGCTTTTGCCTTCGCCAGTCCCGGAATTCAGCAGCAGTTTCGCACAGCAGAAAACTTTATGCACATGGTAAAAATTGCCTATGAATCTGTCTACCGTCCGCGCTCGGTATTATTTGAAAACCTCACCACTGTAGAAGGAATTCCCGCTCAGCCGGTGCTGTTGCTGGACTCGGAAGGCATCCCAATCAGAGCCATTTATCTCATGGAAAAACAGTTTGATAATAGTTGGCGAATTAATGGCTGTTATTTGGTTTCCATAACAGCATAATAAGTTATGCTTACTTTGAGGCTGAGCTTTTTTTGCTAACTCGCAGCATCTTATTCCCGCCTTTTTGAAACTCGTAGGGAGCCTCTTGAATTTCTACACTAAAACTTCTCTTTTTCAATTCTGCGATCGTCGGATTTAAGCGATCGGATTCCTCCCCGCTAAAACTCTGCAATAGAGGGAATACCCGGACTTCCTTCGCAACCCGACACATTTCTGTAATTGCTTCCAGATGAAATTCTTCGGAAAGCAGGTGAGAATAAGCAAACAAGAAATGGCTGCACAAAGCTAAATCGAATTGACTGTTCTCGAAAGGCAAAACTGGCAACTCAGCATTCAGGTAGCGGCCTTGCTGCAAGCCTGATGGAAAATCTTCTAAAAATTCCTGCATCGCCTTCATTCGCACTTCGCCTAGCTGGTACGGCGATTCAAAATTATTCCACAGATAGCCGTCTAAATTGGCTTTAACACCGTCAATCACTGTTTGATATGTTTCTTGGATGCGATCGCCAATCTCCACCGCAGTAAACTGATAAACTGGATCGCAAGAAATTACCTTTTTACCTTGGCGAGTCATTTCGGCATTGAAACTCGCCGGGCCGCCGGCACAATCAAGAATTGCTAGCTTGAGGTCACTTGATGTCAAGCTAAACATTCCTATGTATTCATCCAAGCAGCGTCCCCAAGGAATTACTCGATCCAATTTTAGTGACACTTGTCTTTGTCCTGCAGAGAGAATTATTTAACATTTTACCTCAAATCAGGGCGGTTTTTTCCTATCCCCTTTCGGTGGCGGGTTGATTTGTATCCCGAGTTATGTATGAAAAATTTTGCTCAAACGAACTCCTAATCCTGAGAACAGTTGGCGGGCTTTACACTTTCTTTACAAACAAGGTACAAAATAGTTAAGTGCGATCGCACTATTTTTATCATTCCGCCTGTGGATTTTGCAGCGAAGCGAGGCTACACTGGACAGCAGGGAAAATAAACTAAAATCAACTAGCTAAATTGCTCTCGTTCATTGGCAGGCTGCAACCAGGGAAGAAAGATGAAACATAACGTTCAAACCGCTAAAAGTCTGAGTTTGTCAGCACTCCTGGTGCTATTGAGTTCGCTGCCCAGTATAGCTCAGTTGCCTGCCATCAGAAATCCTGCCGCCAGTCCTAACTCAAACCAACCGATAGTACCGCCGCCGCCACCTCGGGGTGTAAGTTTGCCACCGATCGGCAATTCTGCGCCGCTGACACCAGAAGCAGCTTATACTTTAGGCCCGGGCGATCGCATTGCTTTAGATATCTTCGGCGTCCCTGAATTCAGCAAAGAATATCAAGTGTTAGTTGACGGGACGCTCAATTTGCCAATCATTCGCAGCGTCTCAATTCAAGGGTTGACGCTGCAACAAGCCGCTAACGTGATTACCCAGCGATACGAACCCTTCATCAATGTTCCCGTTGTTACTGTGACTGTGATCGTCGCTCGCCCCCTAAATATAGGTCTTGCGGGTGAAGTTACTCGCCCGGGTTCCTACAAGATTAATCCCACTAGAGAAGGAGGAGGAGTAAAATTCCCGACTTTGATGGAAATGCTGCAACTTGCACAAGGGGTGACATCAGCCGGAGATATGCGAAATGTCCAAATTCGCCGTCCCCGCAGAGGCGGGCCGGAGCAAGTTACTACGGTAGATTTGCAGAATTTTTTAGAGACGGGAAATTTGCGTCAAGATGTCACGATTCGAGATGGAGATACAATTTTTGTACCGACAGCCAGTGCCCTGAATACTCAAGAAGTTCGTCAAAGAGCCAGTGCTAATTTTTCCGCTGATATTACTAAACCAATTGGCGTGGTAATTGTCGGCGAGGTAAACAGGCCGGGGCCTTATACTATATCTGCTGCTGACTTGCGATCGACCAACCAACAAACAGAACTGAGTTTTGTCAGCATCGAGCAACAGCAAGGAGCAGTTGTCGGTTTACCAACGATAACTAGAGCGCTCAAAATTGCTGGCGGTATCACTACAGAAGCTGACATTCGCCGCGTGCAAATCCGCCGCCGAATCAGAGGTGCCAACGAACAAACTATCATGGTAAATCTGTGGGATTTGCTGCAAAAAGGCGACGCAACTCAAGATGTTTTGCTGCAAGAAGGAGATAGCGTAATTATCCCGACAGCAGCTACTGTAGACTTAGCTGAAGTTTCTCAAGTCGCAAATAGCAGTTTTTCTCCGAACGCGATTAGCATCAATATTGTAGGAGAAGTAATTAGGCCTGGGGCTTTGCTGGTGCGGCCCAGTACATCCCTGCACCAAGCTTTGCTGACCGCAGGCAGTTTCAATCAATTGCGGGCTAAAAAAGACAAGGTAGAACTATTGCGTTTGAACCCCAACGGTACTGTTTCTCGCCGCACGATCGAGGTGGATTTTGCTCAAGGGTTGAATCCTAATAATAACCCAACTCTTCGCAACAACGATGTGATTCTGGTAGCGCGATCGGGCTACACTAGGGTAGCAGACAATATCAACAGTTTCTTGCAGCCGATCGCAGGAGTTGCAACTGGGATCAGCGCTGTTAGCGGCGTTCTTACTGGGTTTGATACAACGATCAGAACTTTTCAAAACTTATTTTTGGGAGGAGATTTCGAGCGGCGAATTCAGATCAGACAGCTTCGCGAACAACGTCAAGACAGACAAGAGCAACGTGAAGACAGACAGCTAGAAAGAGAGATACAACGTGAAGATAGATTGCAGCAAGCAGAAGACAGAAGACTGCAACTTGAAGACAGAAGGCTGCAACTTGAAGACAGACAGCGGCAAATAGATCTTGAGAATCGGCAAATCCAAATCCAGGAGCAGCAACTGCTGCTCCAAAATCAGCAGCAGCAAATGCAGCCACAGCAAATTCAGCCAACTACTCCTTGATATCTAGTCATGTAAAATAACCTTTATAATTTTGTAGTGAGGACTTCAGTCCTCCCTACAAAACAATTTGATTGCGCTCGTTAAGCTAAAGCTACACGCATCAAGTCCCCGTCTACGGAATTTAAACTAATAACTTAAACAAAGATTATTTCGCAAATAATGCGCGTTGTTAAAGGATAATTCAAAATATTTAACAAAACTTTTCTGTATATGTCTAAACCTTTAGCATTGAGGTGAACACCGTCAATGGTTAAATCTGCATTGAGAGCTTGTTCCTTAAACAATGCTTGTATGCCGCGAGATTCAACAGCCACATTTTCGGCGGCTGCTACTCGATCGATCAGAACATTGATTTCGTCAACTCTAGCAATTGTTCCTGCTAATTTAGGATTGTAGCTGGCGGCAAGAGTGGAGTAAAAAGCAGGAATCAGAATAATCTGTTTTGTTCCGAGCGATCGCATCACGGCGATCGCCTGTTTTAAATTGGTGACAAACGCCTCGTCGCTAATGCCATACATAGCATCATTTGTGCCGATCGCCAAAATCGCTTTTTCGCAGGTAAACCGCTGTGGTACTAACAGTTTAAGCTGTTCTAGCAGCGAAACTGAACTCATTCCGCCGATCGCAAAATTAAAATTTTCTTCACCTAAAGAATCGCCGAGGGCCGAAGAAATAGAATCGCCCCAAACGCACCCTTGATATTGCTTGTCTTTAATTTGTTGTACCTGATTGTACACAATAAGTTGCCACCACAGGGCAGAACTAACTGTATCTCCCGAAGGTTGCGGGTTAGCTAACACCCGAAACGGGATGTACGCGCATAATAACAAAGCCAACACGACGGAAATTAACCTAAATTTAGCGTTCATAAAACTTGCTTGAGTTGGCTGCTACTTTAGTTTATGCTCTTGCTTTAACGAGCAGTCAGGATTGATGCAAATTTCTATAAATTAGTAATTTGTACATATCCAAATACCGCTACATATATCAAACTGAGGTGGTAAAATAATTTAGGACTAATATTATGTCTAAACCAGTTGACTGGACAGTTGGCATCCCCGCTAGCACCCTGATAGCCGTCGGAACCCAGGTCAGCGGGAGATTTCCTCTAGATGGAGCAAGTGCCAGAAACTTACTCTACCGCATGGAGGGCAAAAACATTACCAGCTATATCGTCTACGATGACAGCGGACGGGCAATTAAGCGAGTAGACTTGACAGGAAAGGCTCATGCAAATGTGCCGACACCTCACGCCGTTGAATACAAATACAACCAAAACTCAGCAGGAGACATTTTCGTGCAAGCTGAGAAAACAGTTAGGCCAGCTAGATTGGATGAAATACCCTAGAAATTATGTTCATCAAACAAATATCTTTGAATGCAGATAAACTAATCGATTTCCAGCAGTGGAAAAAAGCCAACGGCGATGATTTTTCACTTTGGGATTATCTTTTTGGAGCAGCTAACATTGAAATTGCTATAGCTTTCACAAAACTATTCTGGCCAGATTTTGTCGAACATGAAGGCGGTATCTTTTTGTCCGAAGCCTTTAACAGTCAAATATACGAACAGTGGAAAATCGAACTGGGGAATGATGTCGCTGCAATTGAGCAGGTGATGAACCACCAGCACATTGATGATATTCTCCCCGGTGCGGAAAACGCTAGCACTGAGAATTTATTGTATTTGGGACAAGCATTAGCTCAGATGTGGGAAAGTCGCCTAAAATTACTATATCCTCAGCGACGTTTTCAAGTTAAATGCGATCGGGACGAACACACTGTTGTAGTGACGTTTTTTCAGGATAATTAATCAAGCTTTCACCCCCAACAATTCCGGTTTCAAAACCTGATTTAATTTGCCACTGCGAAATCCCTCCAAATCCAAAGTCGCGTACACAAAACCAAACTCTTGAAACACCGCCACCAATGCAGGCAAATCCGCATTTACCACAAACTCCTGAATCTCTTCAGCAGGTAACTCAATGCGCGCCGTATCTCCGTCCGATCGCACCCGCAAATTTTTCAGTCCCAACTGCCGCAAATACCGTTCGGCGCGCCCCACTCTTTGCAACTTTCCAACGGTGATTTCTTCGCCGTAAGGAAAGCGCGAACTCAGACAAGGTTGAGCCGGTTTGTCCCACCAAGGCAAATCCAATTCTTTTGCCAATTGCCGCACTTCAAACTTAGTAATTCCTACTTCTGCTAAGGGCGATCGCGCGCCGCGTTCCTTTGCCGCCTGAATTCCGGGACGGTAATCCTTTAAATCGTCAGCATTAACCCCATCCACCACATAAGGATAACCCTTTGCTAGTGCTAGCGGTTTCAAAGTATCGTGCAGTTCGCTTTTACAGAAATAGCAGCGATTAACCGGGTTAGAAGTGTAATTTGGATTTGCCATTTCCTGAGTTTCTACTTCCTGGTGGGCAATCCCAATTTCTGCTGCTTGAATGCGCGCATCTTCTAAATCTTCTGGCAGTAAAGACGGGGAAACTGCCGTCACTGCCAAAGCGCGATCGCCCAACACATCAAAAGCGATTTTAGCCACCAAAGTGCTGTCAATTCCGCCGGAGTAGGCAATCAAAGCCCGTTCCATCTGTGCGAAAATATCTTTTAATTGTTCGAGTTTTTCTACTAACATAATTTCAATTTTTTGTTACAAACAGAGAAGTAAGAAAGCAAACTCAAGAAAGAAGGATGAAGAAAGCATATCTCGATCGGGTGCCCTTCTTGTCTCGAACCTCTTCCTTCTTCCGACTTCCATCGGACTTCTAATTCTATTCTGGATCGATACCGAGGGCTGCCAATCGAGCCAAAAGTTCTTGATTTCGCTGTCTTTCCTGTTCCAGCAGCCTCTCGGCTAACTCTTTATCTTGCTGTTGGCGATCGGCGCGCTGTCGTTCATCTTCAGCCCGTTCTTCCGGCCACAAAAGCAACTCACCGGCTGCATTCCACCAGCGCAGCCAATATCCCGTTCTACCTTCGCGAGTTCCCTGCCAAACTCCCAAAAATAGATTTAATCCAGGTATTAAATAACGCCCGTTTTCATCAGGATTTTGATTCTCGTAACGCCCCGATTCTAGCGCATAAACTTCTATTCTGCCTATATGTGGCCGAAAAATGACATAGCGAGGAACTTTGATTACTTGTTCGTAAAAAAACCACTTGCCGATTTCTTCTGTGTGTTCGACAGAGTATTCATCGCCGTAAGTAGCTGATAGAAATTCCATCACGACAAAAGGGACTATTCCTTCGGTATGAGGCGTGTAACTGCGGCGGGGATAGTTGTGAGGCCAAGGTTGAACTGGCTGCACGTACATCCAGTCTGGGGCTTTGCAAATAGTACGATCGTCCACAGCCGCGCACAAAGCAAAATTAGAAACTATTAGTGCGTCTTGCATTACTTCCGGGGAATCCACTACAGACTGGCGCAAACCGTTAGCTAGCAACGGAGGGTCTGTATCGTCTACAGGGTCGTCCGGTAGGATGAAATCATCGGGTAACAGCGGCCAGGTAATGGTTAGCTTTGAGAGTGGTTTGTGTATTATAGTAGTCATAAGCCACCTCATTTTACCAATAAAAATTTAAGTTTTAGTCGAGATTGCTTATCGACAACCTTTTCTATATCTTAGCGTGCTAATTCGATAATAAAATTTGTTTGTAGTGAAAATTTTAGTCCTCACTACAAACAATTACCAATTACCCCTGAAGCTGCCGAATGCGCGTTTTAAAATTCCCTACGGGAAAATATGGCGATCGCAATTGACAGCAGCAGCACCACATACAGCAAACCGTAGCCAGCATCTGTAATCAAACCTGCCAAGTAAGGAACTTGTCCGTAAACAGCATCGTTTCTCAAATTGAATCTGGCTAAATCCGGCAAAACCAGATAAAGTCCCATCATCAATTGTTCAATGCCAGGATTGTTAGTTAACTTGCCCAAAGCCACTAAATCCCGCGTCGAATGTCCCATCAAATAAACGCCAAATGTCAGTAAAGCTGCCAGCAGCGAACTGCTGAACACCCCAAATAAAATCCCGACACCAGCCATGAGACACAGCTCAAACCAGACAAACAACGAGGCGATTAAAATGCTTTCCAAAGGGTAAGGAATCCGGCTCAAACTCAGAATAGCCAGATAGATAACAGTCATTGCTGCTACAAGCACCGCCAGCACGGCCGACAGCCCTAAGTGCTTGCCCACAATTAACTCAGCCCTACTTATCGGCTTAGCAACTAACAGGTAAACAGTCCGCTTTTCAATTTCTTTGTTGACCAGTCCGGTAGCCACAAAGACTGTGGCAATTATACCGAGAATGCTCATAGCAGCCAAACCGACATCTAAGATAATTTTCTTCTCGGTTGTCGCCGCCAATTCCGGTATTAACCGTACTGAGGCTCCCATCAACAGAGCAAAAATAATAATTAAGTAAAGGATGCGATCGCGAATTACTTCCCAAAATACATTGGTCGCGACTGTCAAGATTCTTCTGAAATTCATCTAATTATTAACCCGCTGGAAACTTTCGCCATACTTTAATATAAGGAAGAATGAAGTTCGGCAACGCGCAGTGAATCGGGATTTAACGGATTTAACGGATTGGATGTTGAGCAAAGAAGTCCGAGGTTCGACAGAAGATTCTCGCCTATCTCCCACTCTCCCCCTCTCTGGCTCAGACACTCTCCTCATCTCCCCTCTTCCCCTTTCTTCTGGGACACTCTCCTAACTGCCTGAGACAGGCTTAAACTTGAGTGTCTCCCGCAGTTCCATCTTTTTTCTGTCCGGGTTGAGAGCGTTTGATCGGATCGCACCTTACAGTCGCCCTATTGCCTATCTCGAACACCTCGCAAGATTTGGTAAACGAATATATTTCCGGTCTAAAAACCAGCCCCAGCCAAGTTGCCTGCATCTCTAACTGATAGCGGGAGTCTCCTTGGACGATCGAAGTTTTGACATCCCAGCTCGCATCTTCTGGGACTATCCCAGTTGTTTTTAAGGCTTGATTCCGCAGAAAAAATCGCTCGTTGTCAATATCTATTAACATTTGCTCTACCTGCGCCCACGGTTTTGTGCGGGCTTCATTTTGCAGGTATCGCTCCATGGCATTGAGGATGACAACACCTCGGGAGCGATTAATAGTTGGCTGTTGAAATGTCACCACATAATCGCTTTTCCTCAAATCCTGCGATAAAACGCTTGGATACTGTTTTATCCAACCTTGAATTAAAAAGTGAAATGCAAACCAACAGGAAAACAGCAGGTGAACTAGGGTAATTATCAAAAACTGAGGGCGCACCAACGACTTGATACTTTCCCGTTTTGACTCGCTATTCCAAACCTCTATTGTAGCAAGAATTACTACTGCTATAAGTGGGCCGGATATCCATGCTATTTCCTTCCTATCCGCCGGCAATCTTACAAGCAACCACAAGCCAATTAAAATGCTTGTCACCCACGGACTCAGACTTACTCCTTTAATCACAAAAGGTTGCTGGCTGGTTAGCAAACCCATTGAAAGTGTAAAAAATAACCAGCTCATATCAAAAAGCAGAGTTCTCGTCCGCCAGTCAGTGACTGCCGCCACTGTCAGCAAAGCTAAAAAGATGCTGAGCAGTAAAGGCGTTTTCCAGTGAACCACTTTAGGCGGAATCATCGCCTTTTGGATTTTTTTATTGGTTTCCCAAAGGTTGTTCGTCAGCTTAGTGAGTTGCTGAGTGGCATCCAAAAATTGCTTCATCATATATTTCAATTGACACTTTGCAAAAACAACACGGTTAAAATAACGAAATTGCTAACCGTGTGGGCGATTAAAATTCCCCCCAACTGGGTAGTTACTTGAAAAGTTTTTTTGGGAGGACGGCGGGTGAGGGTTGGCGGTCCTAAAAACTGAGTTTTGGAAGCTTTTTTATTGCCTAAAACTATGTTTTCTATGATTCCTAATCCCTGCCATTTAGCTATAAAAGTTACTGCCAATACTGAGACTGCTATCATAGTTATTCGAGCGTAAACATCCTGGCCTCGACCTAATAAAATATAACCGATAAGCTGTTCCCGCAAATCTTTGGGAAGAACGCTTTCAATGCCGAAGAAAACTAACCAGCCTACGAAAGTGCAAGATAGATTGAGGATGGCTGTATATTCAACGCTGGTTTTGGGACCGAGTTTAAGTAGTTTTTGCAGAAACCACGATTCGATCGCGATCGCCAAAAACATAATTAAAATTTGCACCAAAACAGTCCGAAATGGGAAAACACTCGCAATCATAAGCTTTCAGGTATATAAGCCCGTGTTAAGTTTTAATTGTACAGCACAAGCGCAATAATCTTAACCGCAGATTTGAGCCCCTGATTGCGTTTGCTCGCTGCTTAAAAGATTGGGGGTTAGGACTTATCGTATAATCTTTTGAGATCCGCCAACAGAATGGAAAAATTAAACATTCAAGGCGCGCGATCGAATACCCACCCCGATACAGACTCAAATAACTGCTGATTATGGTAAGGAATGGCATTGGTATTCGGACAGCCTCATCCCGGTCGGAACGCGTTGCGGGTCAGATTCACGTCTACGACGGCGCTGGTAAAGGCAAGTCTCAGGCAGCTTTGGGAGTAGTGTTGCGCTCGATCGGGCTGGGTATCAATTCTGACTCGCCCACGCGAGTTTTGTTGCTGCGTTTTCTCAAAGGCCCCGGCCGCTCCTACGACGAAGACGGGGCAATAGAAGCCTTGCAACGGGCATTTCCGCACTTGATCGACCAAGTGCGCACCGGCAGAGCCGAATATTTTGGGGCCGAAGCAATCACCCGCTTCGATCGCGCAGAAGCTCAGCGAGGCTGGGATATCGCCAAAGGAGCGATCGCAAGCTTGCTCTATTCCGTGGTGGTACTAGACGAACTAAACCCTGTATTGGACTTGGGTTTGCTGCCAGTGGACGAAGTAGTCCAAACCCTCAAAAACAAACCAGAATATTTAGAAGTAATCGCCACAGGTCGAGCGGCCCCCGAAGCTTTGCTGGATATTGCCGACTTGCACTCAGAAATGAAGCCTCACTATCACCCCGCAGCGGCAGAGCATCAGATTGCGGGTATCGAAATATACACGGGAGCGGGCAAAGGCAAGTCTACGAGCGCTTTGGGCAAAGCTTTGCAGGCAATAGGTAGGGGTATCAGTCAAGACCAATCTCACCGCGTGTTAATCGTGCAGTGGCTCAAAGGCGGCACCGGTTATACAGAAGATGCGGCGATCGCAGCTTTGCGCCAAAGCTACCCGCAGCTAGTAGACCACCAGCGGTGCGGCCGGGATGCTATAGTTTGGCGGGGGCAACAGCAAGAGTTAGACTGCATCGAAGCAGAACGCGGCTGGGAAATCGCCAAATGTGCGATCGCCAGCGGCTGGTACAAAACGATTATTCTCGACGAACTCAATCCCACAGTAGACTTAGAACTGCTGTCGGTAGAGCCGATCGTAGAAGCCCTGCTACGCAAGCCGCGGGATACAGAAATTATTATCACCGGGCGCTGCCACAAACCCCACGCTTACTTTGACTTGGCAAGCGTACACTCCGAGGTATACTGTCACAAACACTACGGCGATCGGGGCGTAGAACTAAAGCGGGGCGTAGACTTTTAAAGCCCGGAGCGGTACGGAGTTCGATCCGGACTCAGAATTATTAAATGACGACCCTGCCTGGAAAACCGCAAATTGCCACAAAGCCTTGTTACCAAGTAACAAATCTCCCAATTTCCTTTGTCTTCTCGATCACCCAGATCTGCCTTTTTTAATCTTTAATTTCCTGCCCCGGACGCGATCCCCGACCGCCAATCCAGAATGGAACATTAAGAATATGAGCCGCGTCTTCTTGAGCGTGAGCACCTGAGACAGTGCACCAGGATTATTAAAGGGTGAAGACTTTGAAAATAAAAGCTTACAAGCAAAAAATCCGCGAGGGAGAAAGTCTAGACAGGGTTAACGCCAGTAGGCTAGACTTGCGGCTGGCAAACAGGTTAAACTACAGCGGAATCCAAACATTCGGTGTTCTAGGCAGTGTCTGTAGTCGCACCAGCGATGACCAACAAGTAGAGGAGTGAAGCTTTATGACAACGTTAGATGACAATCCTAATCAACTAGATTTAAACCTTCCGGGACTAGGGCCGGATACAATATTCGCCGGAGCCGGGGCGGATTTCGTTAGAACTTCCACCCTGGGCGGCAGCTTAATATTTGGCCAAGCCGATAACGATACTCTGGTTTCAGTTGGCCCGAACGATACCCTGTACGGCGGGGAGGATGAAGACTCAATCAGATCCCAGCGCACTCCGGCTTTGCTGTTCGGCGAAGCAGGCTCGGACACCATAGTCGCTGAATCCCAGGCTACCCTGGGCGGCGGTTTGGGAGAAGACTTTCTCCAAGGTACTGTCGAAGCTAACCTGATATTTGGTAATCAGGGCGCAGATACGCTGCTGGGAGGGGCGCAGAGAAGAGACTCCCTCTACGGCGGCAAAGACAATGACGCGATCGGCTTCTTCATCGCAGGCGGTGGCAACAACCTCTCTTTACCTGGTGGCGTGGCTATTGGCTTCGCTGGCAATGAAGGCAGCAACTACTTGCGGGGTGATTTGGGCGACGACTTGGTTGTAGGTATCAATGTAAGAGACAGTCTCTTTGGCGGTAGAGGCAACGACACGCTACGAGGTGTGGCCAGCAGCAGCTACCTGTCCGGCGATAATGACGACGACATCTTAGTCATTACCAACAGTACCCAAGCCAGCCCGTTTGCTTCGACCGTCATCACGGTCGGCATTGAAAGAACCACCTTGATCGGCGGTGGCGGCAACGATTCTCTCTACGGCGCCATTGGCGAGTTTGGCAGCGGCAGAAACTTCTTTGACGGCGCGGACGGCAACGACACGATCAGGGTTTTTGCAGCGCAGGATACAGCCCTCGGAGGTGCAGGCGACGACTTCATCGTGTCGTCAACGGTAGTTGCAGTTTCGAGCGTAGGCGCCTCCAGTTCATTTCCAGGCTTCGCGGGTCGGAGCTTGCTCGACGGCGGAGTGGGCAACGACACGATCGTTGCAGCTTATTCGACTGATACCATGGTCGGCGGTGATGGCAACGACAGCCTGAGCGGTAGCTTTACTCAAGCCTCCGGTGGAGACGGCAACGATACTATTGATGCTACCAAGGCTATTTTTGCTGGTACTGGTACTGCTTTGGTTACTCTCGACGGCGGGCTGGGCGGCGATCTGCTAATTGGCTACACTAATCCTACTGGCAGCACCTTCACCGTCACCAACCTCATGAACGGTGGCGAGGGAAGTGACACATTCATCTTTGGCAGCCAGTTCGATCGCGTGATTGGCAACTTTGCCGGTAACGACATCATCTCCTACGCCACCGGCGTCACCTTTACCGGCACAGTCGCCAACTTGATTACGGATACCTTAGGCAGCAACTTCATTACTGGCGGCAACGGCACTGATGTCATAACTACTGGTAGCGGGGATGACATACTGTTCGGCGACTCATCCAACACCACATTCGGGGATGATACCTTGGATGGCGGTGGCGGGAACGACACGATGCTGGGCGGCTTTGGTAAGGACTATTTGATCGGCGGTGACGGTAACGACTCTCTCGGTGGGGGGCCTGGTGCTGACACGCTGCTTGGTGGCTCGGGTAATGACAGCTTCTACTACAACAACTTCGGCGAGGGCGACTCGGGTAGTGGGCCAGACCAAATCGGCGATTTTGTGGCCGGTCAAGACAAGTTTATCTTGCAATTCAACAGCTTCCCCGGATTGAGTGCAGTCGAAGGTACGAATCGAGTTTCTTCGAGGTCGTTCTTGGTGCTTGAGAGCGGCGCTTACACTAGCAGTTTTGGTCCAGCCGGGGCTGCCGCGTCAGATGCGTTCCTCTTCTATGAAAATGGAACCGGACGACTAGGATTTGACCCTGACGGTACTGCTGGTGCTAACCCAGGCGTTACGCTGGCAATTCTCAATGGCAGACCGGGCGTGACGGCTTCTGACATTACCCTGATTTAATTTGGGTAAAAGTGGGTGGGGTCGATTCTGAAACGATCGCCCTACCAACTCTCAAAACTAATTCTGGTATGTTTAGAGCTGGGGATATAAATCCCTGGCTTTTTTATTGCAGCGATTGTTAGTGGAACAGGGTGCGTCAGGGAGCCTGAGTTTCTTTGCATCGCGAGGTGTTTGCCTGACACTAATAGCCCCCCTCACTGCTCCTACAAGTTTGGGCGATCGCAAAAAAAGCCAGCAAACGATAGGTTTGCTGGATTGAGTAGGCAGGAAACTTGTAGCAAATACTGTTACTAAGCTCGGTCTACAATGTCTTTTGCTTTATCTTTGAGGTCTTCTTTCAGGTGAATTGCTGATGCTTGGTCTTGCTTGGCTTGACCTTCTAATTTATCTTTCTGATTGCCTGTAACTTCGCTAACAGCTTCTTGGATTTTGCCTTCAATATTCTTCGCTGTTGCTTCGACTCTATTTTCAATGCTCATAATTTTATATTGTAACTCTACAACTACTAATATATGATTTTAAAGTTGAGTCTGTATACCTCTTTAGATAGATTTGTTATTACCTTTATTTCTCAGTTACAGGTTCGATTGGAATTTCCACAAGTTTATTTCTGGAGAAAAAACCGGATTTAATGCCGATCGCAGATTTCGGCACTTTAAACTTTTTCGCCAACAGCATGATTAATTCTTGATTAGCTTTACCGTCGACTGGCGGCGATTTGAGATGTACTGTAAGACTGCCGTCTGGTTGTTCTGCGATGCTTTGCTGTTTGGAATTAGGTTTTACTTTGACTGTTAAGATTTTCAAAGTCTGAAGGAAGTTTGGCAAGGAAGCAGTGTACGGGATTTAACCCATTTAAATGAGGGATTTTGAGGGAAGAAGTCAAGCGTGAAGAAAGGACAATTGCCAATTACCAATTACCTTTTGCGTATCAACCTGGTTTTACAGCATAATTCCTATTTATCATTCACGAAACAAGGATTGTTTCTGAATGTTCAATCTTCGTTCCCAAAACTTTCAGGAATTCAGCCAGCCAGTTAGGATGAGCCGGCCACGCGGGGGCAGTAATTAAGTTGCCATCGACTACGGCGTCGGTAACGGGAACTTCTGTATATTTGCCGCCGGCCCGGAGTACGTCGGGGCTGCAAGCGGGGTATGCGGTGCAGCGTTTGCCTTCGAGTACGCCTGCTGCGGTTAGGACTTGCAAGCCGTGACAAATAGATGCGATCGGCTTTTTGCTGTTGGCAAAGTAGCGGGTAATTTGCAGGACTTGTTCGTTGAGGCGGATGTATTCTGGGGCGCGTCCTCCGGGGATAAGCAAAGCGTCGTAGTCGGCGGGGTTGATTTCGTCAAAAGTAGCGTTTAAAGTGAAGTTGTGGCCGGGTTTTTCGCTGTAGGTTTGATCGCCTTCAAAGTCGTGAATTGCGGTGCGAATTGTTTGGCCTGCTGCTTTGTCCGGGCAGACGGCGTGGACGGTGTGACCTACCATTTGCAGTGCTTGGAAGGGAACCATTACTTCGTAGTCTTCTACAAAGTCGCCGACTAACATTAAGATTTTTTTGGCTGTCATGTTTCCAACTCCTGTTATTTTGATTGTGTTAAATAGGATTTAAAAAAAATGCGGGGCCGTTAAAAAGCCTGCCCCGCAAGCTATTGTGGAATCTAGAAACCGTTGCGTCCCCAAATGACCATTGAAATTGAGAAGGAGAACAGAACTAGCACCGAAACCCAACCGAGTGACAAAATATCCATAGCTATTTATTGAACAAACTGTACAAAGTGACTCCAAACCTTATGATAAGTCAATTTGAGCCATTTTTGAAATGAGGGCGCTGTGAAGGACTCGTCAAATTTTAGTGCCGCTGAACGGGTAGAATCTTTGAAAGCAGGGAGTGTTGCTGCTTTGTCTTGTTTGCTGGCTTTTGGGGCGATCGCCCTTGGTAATAGCTTAATTCTAGCGGATAGGTTGGATTCTCTGGCGAGTTTGCAGGTAAGGGAAATTGACCTAAATTTTGCCTTCAGAGGGGCGAGCGCACTTTTGGGCGGTTTTTTGTTCGGCGTGACTTACCGCTATGCGATTCGCCGAGATGTTAACGCGCAGCTTAAATCGGGTGCGGTGTTGGCTTTTGGGTTGGTGCGGGCTTTTGGACAGTTGGATGCTGGATTGTTTTTTGAACCCGGGAAGATGCCCGCCCTACAGGAGTTATTGCCGTTTGCTGTTCGCGGTGCCGAGAGTGTGGTATTGTTTGCGATCGCGGGTTTGGTTTTGGATTGGGCGATCGGGCGATCGTGGATTAAGCCTTTCGATTCTTGAGTGCCAAATCTTGCAGCATTTTTATGAACAGGCAAGATGCCTGTTCCACAAAAGTTCAATTTTCCTGTGGGGTGGGCTTCTAGCCCGCCCAAAAAATAAAATTTAGATGCGAGACAGCTTATTTTGCGCTAAACCCGCCCCTTGTATCTTAAAAGAGTGAGGACGGTCGATCGCCACGTCATTGATTCAATCATACCGACTTTTAGGCGATCGTACCGACAAGTGGGCGATCGAGCCAACAATCAGGCGGTCGTACCGACTTTCAGGCGCTCTTACCTTATTCTTGGTAAATCTAAAGAAACTAGAAAAGTTTCTGACTAAGGTGCAAGTTTCAGTAGAAAGTGCTGTTTAAGGACATCAGAAATCGGTGAAGTTGGCCCGCCCCTTAGACTAAACAAGTCTGTTGCGTAGATAAGCTCCCATTACTGATGACAGGCGCACACAACACTGGACAGTATCTGAGGCTCTCGGTATTATCGGGAAAGCCTGCATTGACAAGGTTAGTATTCAATTGCCTGTCGGTTCTTTCATAAATCGGAGTAAATCGGGAGCCAACAATGACATCAACAGTCTTAGGTATAGACATCAGTAAAAGAGACTTTCACGTCTCATTACTGAAAGAAAGTCGTGCAACTAAACCCAAAAAGTTCACGAACAACATTCAAGGGTTTGAGAGTTTATATAACTGGCTCAAACAACAAAGTGTCGTCGAACTCCATGCTTGCATGGAAGCTACTAGCATTTACGGCGAAGCCTTGGCAGAATTCCTTTATAGGGCAAGCTTTCAGGTTAGTATCGTCAATCCGGCTCGTATTAAAGGGTTTGCCAAGAGTGAACTTCTGAGAACTAAAACAGACTCCGTAGATGCAGCATTAATTGCTCGTTTTTGTGCAGCGATGAAACCGTCTTTGTGGACACCAACCGCGCCGGAAGTCAAAGAATTACAAGCCCTGTTGCGACGGCTCGAATCTGTGATCGAAATGACTACTCAAGAGCAGAACCGTCTGGAAACAGCTACGCCAACTGTTGCCGGTCTTACACTGGCACATTTGGAGTACCTAAAAGAACAACAGCAACTGATCAAAAAACTGATTAGTGACCATTTTGACCAGCACCCACATTTAAAACAACAGCGTGATCTTTTGACCTCACTTCCAGGAATTGGTGAACAGACGGCCTCAGTATTATTAGCTGAAATCCGTGATGTTTCTGATTACAACAATGCCCGTCAATTAGCAGCTTATGCAGGCTTAACACCTTGTGAACGGAGTTCTGGGACTTCGGTTAAAGGCAAAACTCGTTTGTCTTGCACTGGCAATGTCCGACTCCGAAAAGCGTTGTATCTGCCTGCGGTAGTGGCGATGCGTCACAATCCGTTACTCAAGGCTATGAGTGACCGATTATTGGGTCGTGGCAAGGTCAAAATGCAGGTGATTGGTGCTTTGATGCGGAAGTTGGTGCATTTGGCTTTTGGTATTTTAAAGTCCCAAAAGCCTTTCGATCCCAATTATTTGGCTGCTACCCCTTGACAGTTCAAGACAGTATCTAAAGATTTAATACCTCAAATTCTGGATTGCCGTAAAGCATTTGCCTGTCTACAGCCGACAAAACTTTATTGTTAGCAACATCAGAAACTAAACACTGACAAACTAGCTGCGCTACATCCGCCCGGTGAATAGTTCCAGCAACTAGACAATCTTCTGTTAAAATACCGTTGCCTGTGGCAGGTTCCGATTTGAGTCCGCCCGGACGAATCACTGTATAAATCATCCCGCTTTCTCTCAAATGATTTTCGGCTTTTTCTTTCTCAATTAAGACCGGGCCCAAAGTTTCCAAAACCTGCGGTTGCAAAGCAGCGGCACTGTTACCGCTACCGATGGATGAAACTAAAATAAATTTTTGCACGCCTGCTTTGACAGCCGCATCAATCAAGTTTTTGTTGCCCAAATAGTCGGCTCTTTCTCCATCTTTTGGCAAGCCGCCAATTGTGCTGATTACGGCATGAATTGGATCGCCGCCAGCCATCGCAGCTTCCATAGCTGCTGCATCCAAAGCATCGCCAGTCACGACTTTGATGCCCATTGCTTCTAATTCGGTACTGGTAGCGGGCGATCGCAAAAGTGCTGTTACTTGCACCTTTTGTGCTGCCAGACATTTCGCGATTTCTAAGCCGACTCCTCGACTAGCACCAGCTAAAAAAATGTGGGATTTCTCTGTCATATCAATTTTGATTTAATTGGTGCAGAAATTGGTTTATTTGACGGTGGATTATTATACAACAATCCTCTGTCAATTGGCTGGGGGGGTGACGACCCGCCCCAAACCCATATTTAGTAAGGATTGAGCCAATTTGTGGTAAAAAAAGATAGGCAGCAGAGTTGTTACACGCTTGCCTATCCAAAAAAATAATGATACTAAGATTCTACCAGAGTCATTTACAAAAATACCTGACGCCATCTCAGTTTTTGGTGATGACAATTTTGCTATCCTTGATGCAATCAGAAAAACAAGTGAGATTAGAGAGGCTCTCCCGAGTATTTCCCTGTCTAATTACAGCCGAAAGTCGGCGACGTAAATTACAAAGGTTTTTAGATTTACCTCACTTAACGATTGAATTAATTTGGTTCCCATTAATTAGTTATTGGTTGACAACTTATTGCGGGTCTTCTGGGTTTGCGGTGTAAACTGTATAATATATGAACTTTATGCTAGAGGCTAAGCTCATGGATTTTCATC